>CAYJNJ010000003.1:93199-97926 GCA_964371595.1 uncultured Bacteroidales bacterium
CAAAAGAACAAGCTTACTGGCAAGAAATCAGTAAAGATAATACAGAACAAGCTGGTATAAATAAAGTTGATAATAGAATAGAATCAGCTAAGGAAGCTGCTGTTTTGGAATACCAGAACGCTACACTGGAAAGCCAAAAAGGATTGATGGAAAACATCAACGCAAGTATAAAGGAAAATATAAATGCCGCTAAGGATTTAGATGATGCACTTGAAACTGATCCGCAAGCTGTAATTAAAAGTGATAATGTTTCTTCAAGTAAAACTGATACTGGTATTAATACGGATGTTTATAGTAAAGCGGTGGATGCGTGGAAAAATACATCAAGCCAAAAATTAGCCATTGCTAAAAATGAATTAAAGGAATTAAACTCATTAAGAGATCAAAATTTAATTGGTGAAGAAACATATGCGGCTAGAGTGATTGAATTACAAAATGAAATTTCAGCAAATTCCACAACTAAATTAAGTGAGTTCTTTTCAAAATTTGGAGCTGGTATTAGGCAAGGATTTGATGTAGCTTTTCAAGCTTTAGAACTTTGGGACCAAACATTAGAAGCTTCAAAAGCAAATGAATTAGCTATGGCTGGTGATAATGAAGAAAGAAGATCCGCTATTGAAAAGAAATATGCTCAGAAAAGAAAGAAGATGATGTTAGTTCAAGCTGTAGCAAGTGGAGCTTTAGCTGTTATTGGAGCATTAACTACTCAACCAATTTGGGTAGGTATAATTATGGCGGCTATTACAGCTGCAATGGTTGGTGTTCAAATAGCAAAAATTAATGCTGCTTCCTTTGCAACTGGTGGTGTAGTTGGTGGCACTTCATTTAGTGGTGATAAAGTTCAAGCTAGGGTTAATAGTGGTGAAATGATTTTGAATTCATCACAACAAGCAAGGCTATTTGAAATGGCTAATGGTGGTGCTTCAAGAGGTGGTGAAGTAATTTTTAGAGTTGATGGAACACAATTAGTAGGAGTACTAAATAATTTTAGTAGAACAACAAATAAGATAAGATAATGGCATTTCAGGAAAAATATTATTTCACATTTAAAGGTTTAGACGATGTAGATTATAGATTCGAACTTTGGGAAAACACTGGAGCAACATTAACAGCAACTGAAATTAGGGCTTCAGTGAATCCTTTCGTTGTTACTTATCCAGAATTTAATTTATTTGATCCAGTAAGGGGTTCAGGTTGTCAGATTAATTTACTTTCAGAATATGATAGACAATTCATTGGTTTATATACACCAGATTTTATGCAATATCAAATACGATTTAAGAAGAATGGTGGTATATGTTGGTTTGGTTATTTAGATTCAGAATTATATTCCGAACCATTTGATTCAATTGATAATTATCCAGTGTCATTTACTGGAACAGATGGTCTTGCATTACTTGAAAGAATTTACTATTTGGGAAACGGTGGTGTTGAATACACTGGTGTTGTTTCTCAATGGACTGTATTATCAAATATATTACAAAAATTAGAATGTATATGGTCAGCTGTATTTGTTAAAATTAGTACAACAACTGATGAATTCACATTAGGTAGTGATGAAACAATATTTCATAAAACTTTAATTAGAAATGAAAACTGGTATAATGAAGATGGTGAACCAGAAACTTGTAGAAGAGTATTAGAGGAGATATTAAGGCCATATGGAGCATCATTAATAATTACAGATAACATGTTGTTTATAACCGATATTAATACATTATTATCTGGTTCAACCATATTCCAACATTTTAGTAGTATTGATTTTACATACATTAATGATCAAAACATAGATATGAATATTGGTGATTTGAGTGATATTGGTTTTAGTAGTACAAATCAAAACTTAAAAATAGTTTCAGCAATTAATAAACAAGTTGTTTCATATTCACCTTATAAACTAAATGAAATAATAAATTTTGAAGCCACTAAAGATTTTAGTGATATAAGTTCAACCACAACTACTGGACAAACTAACTATCAATGGACTGAAACAATATATAATTCGGCTGTTACTTGGGAAGCAAGTGGTAATGGTAAGTTTGCGAGTTATATTGGTGTAGACGGTGAAGGCGAAGGCGAGAAGGATAGTTACTTAAAATTAACTCCTTATGGTTATTTACCTTATTTAAATGAATCTAATCTAAGTTATACGCTTATTAAACCTTTACCAATATTTCTACCATCAGAAAATTATAGATTAAAAATTGAAATGGAAATATTTCCAAGATTTTCCAATGATTTAGATCCAGCGGAAACTACGCAAAATGTAAGATTTATAACAATACACACAAGACTTAAAATCGGTGATAAAAAATATAATTATATAAGTGGTAAGCCAATGAATTATGGTGATACTTCTGGATGGGTTTATATGGATTCTACAGATCTTGATTGTAGATTACTTTTTGAAGATAAATCAAATAGTGGAGTTGAAATAACATACAGTCCATTGGATGAAAAATGGACAAGTTTAAAGTATAATAAAACATTAACAATGGGTGATGGTATTGAAGATGATATTATTCAAAAGGTTGATTTTTCAATACCTCTTTCATTTCCATATATTAATGGTGGATCACTTGAATTTACTATTTATAACTATAATGTTTTTGATATGGATTTAAATGAATTGAATTCCACAATAATAGATTTAAGAATTAAAAATATTAAACTATCTATTGTTAGTAGTAAAGATGAAGCTGTAAATAGTAAAAATGTTGAATACATCGGGAGGCTTAATCCACAATATAAAAATGAAGGTTCTAAAATCACTACATATTGTGGATATAATATTACAAATCATCCAACTGAATTAGGTGGTTTATTTCAATTTATTGATCGTGTAAGCTTACCAGATTATTATGTAAGTTTATCAGGCTGGACAAGAGCCAGTGTTACTGATAACATTGAAAATTTATTTTTAAGAAGTTTAGTAAGTAATTATGAAAATCCTTTTATTGAATTATCATGTTCAATTAATAGAATTGATAAAATAGTTGGTTATTTAACTTATAATAATTACCTAAGTAAAAATTTAATGATAACGTCTTGTACACACAATTTTGCTGAAGCCACAACTGAAATTATAACTCATGAAATTAATGTTGATAATTTAAGTATTGTAAAGAACTATTAAGAAGATGTCAATAATTTATATAGATAGAAGTGATGTAACACCAACTTTAAGAAATGGAAGACCGTTTAGCGGTAATGTTATTATTGGTAGCTCTTCAAATGGAGGTAGTGGAGCATCAGGTTCAAGTGGAACTTCTGGTTCAAGCGGCACTTCAGGTTCATCTGGAACTTCTGGTTCAAGTGGCGCAGATGGAATACTTCCAGGTATAGGTTCAAATTACGATATAGTCCACCGTGATACTGATGCTACTTATGGATATAATGCACATTCAGGATTAACAATCAGTGGCGCGAAACTTATATATCAAAAAAATATTTCAACGC
This sequence comes from uncultured Bacteroidales bacterium, assembly GCA_964371595.1. GTDB lineage: Bacteria > Bacteroidota > Bacteroidia > Bacteroidales > JAGOPY01 > JAGOPY01. The sequence continues at coordinate 96,659 of CAYJNJ010000003.1, forward strand.
CTTCTATTCAAGTTCATAATTTAGGTGGGCCTGGTGGTGCTGAATTTCAATTTACTGATGATAATTCTGGAGCTGACTGGAAGTTTAAAGCAACAAACGCTGGTGATTTTAAAATTCGTGATAACGATGCTGGCCATGATAACTTTTTTATTTATAAATCAGCCCCTTCTAATGCGATGATTATATCATCTTCTGGTGTAACAATAGCAGAACCACAAACAGGAACATCTACAAATGTTTTAATATGGGAAGCAGATGGAACAATTAAAATGAAAACTGGTGCTTCTGGTTCATCTGGAACTTCTGGTGTATCAGGAACAAGTGGAACTAGTGGTGTTAGCGGAACTTCGGGAACATCAGGTAAAAATGGTAGTAGTGGAACCAGCGGTGTATCAGGTTCATCAGGAACAAGTGGAACCAGTGGTGTTACAGGCGCAGCCGGTACAGCTGGAACATCTGGTGGAAATGGTAGTTCAGGAACAAGTGGTTTGTCTGGAACTTCCGGTGTGTCTGGAACAAGTGGAACATCAGGCGCTAACGGTAGTAGTGGAACAGCAGGAACATCAGGCGACAGCGGAACTTCAGGAACCAGTGGAATAACAGGCGATTCAGGAACATCAGGGATTAGTGGTTCAAGTGGAACTTCTGGAGCAACAGGGGCAGCTGGAACAGCAGGAACATCAGGTAAAAATGGTTCATCAGGAACCAGTGGGGCGGCTGGAACAGCAGGAACATCAGGTAAAAATGGTTCATCAGGAACAAGTGGAACAAGCGGTGTTAGTGGAACCAGTGGAACGACAGGCACTTCCGGTGTAAATGGTAGTAGCGGCACATCAGGAACAAGTGGTGTTAGTGGAACGTCAGGAACAAGTGGAGCAACAGGAACATCGGGGACTTCTGGAGCTAATGGTAGTTCAGGTACATCAGGAACATCAGGAGCTGCTGGAACCAGTGGAACATCGGGGGCTAATGGAACATCAGGAACTGCGGGAACATCAGGAGCGAGTGGAGACCAATACGCAACAACATCAGTATCTTCAATTGCTATTCCAACATCACATCCAACTTCAAAATCTTTTACTGGTGGAACAGCTTTAGAATGGACCCCTGGTCAATCTTGTATAGTAGCAAATGATTCAACGCATTATTTTATAGCAACCGTAACTACATATAATCCAGCTTCTGGAGCGTTTGTAGTGGCATCAACATCCAATGTAGGAACTGGAACATTTACTTCTTGGACAATAAATCAAGTAGGTGCCCCAGGC
>CAYJNJ010000004.1:0-82468 GCA_964371595.1 uncultured Bacteroidales bacterium
TCCGTGCACTGGGCGAAGTATAGGTCTTGGGTTTTTCGTATTTCATATCGGGCGTAACGCGCCTTGCTGGTGAAACCGAAGTAGGGGCTTCCGTTCTCGTTGCAGAGCCGCCGTCAGGCTTTTCGTACCTGGTCTGGCCGGTTGTCCGTGTAGCTGCTCCGCCAACCGGATCAACTGTCCCAGGGTCTTTTACGGCAGTCCCGCCTGTCCTGATGCTACGTGTTGCTGCAACGCCTGTACCGTCGGCAGAAACCTGGCCTGAGCCTGTCCCTGCTGTTACAGGAACGTCACCTGCTAAGCGGCCTGTTCCGGCAGATCTTTCCAGCGATTGGACATCATTATCGCCGGTAGCCGTCCGCGTGCCGCGGGAAGCTTCACCAGCCAAGCTGGAACCGTCGGAAGAGCCAGTCCGGCTCCCTCTCGGGCCGTAATAGGATCCATTGCCCGGGTAAGGATCAGGATAGTATCCGCCACCTCCGTAATATCCATCATAATATCCATCCCAGTAACCATTATTATAAGCGTACGAGTATGGATCGTAGTAGCCGCCGTAGCCGTATCCCCATCCGTAGTATGGATAAGAATAATAAGGGTTGTAATAGCCATAGAACGGGCTGTAATAAGGATATCCGTAGCCGTAATATCCGCCCCAGCCCCATCCGTAACCAAAACTCATAGAAAACCCGCTGCCGCAGCATCCGTATCCGCCGTAAATATTACTTCCCATATAGTATGGATCATCCGTATAGTAATAATTATCGGTATAATATTCATTATAGTAATCGAATCCGGGGTTATCTTCATGGAACCTCTTCACCCTGGAAGAATATTCATAATCATAATACTCGTCGGAATTGAATTCACCATCATCATATTCAGGGGAGTAATAATCCCCTTCGTAAGCTGTGGTGGATTGTACCGGGTCCGACTGGACGGTAACACTGTTAACATTGTTTGCCCTGGCCGGCTGATCGGACGTGGCATATACTTCATCGTAAGGTGCCGAGGCATCGTAGGTCGAAGAGCACGATGCAAGGAACAAACTGAATAGAACGGTTAAGATAGCTAAGGTTTTCATGGTTCTTCCCTCCTGTGATTTAATTACCTTATTGCGATTGAGAAAGCTCATTATTGATTATTTTTGCGATTGATTTCATCGAAAAAAAGCAAATACTATACCAAAAACAAAAATGGCCAAAGATTTTTCAACCCGGGAAGATAATTACGCACAGTGGTACAATGATCTTGTGATCAAAGCCGACCTTGCAGAGAACTCTGCAGTACGCGGATGCATGATCATTAAACCTTACGGATACGCGATATGGGAGATGATGCAGGCATCGCTCGATAAGATGTTTAAAGATACAGGGCATGTGAATGCTTACTTCCCTCTTTTCATCCCGAAATCTTTTTTCAGCAAGGAAGCATCCCATGTAGAAGGCTTCGCAAAGGAATGCGCAGTAGTAACCCATTACCGCCTGAAAACTTCACCCGACGGAAAAGGCGTGGTGGTGGATGAAGATGCGAAACTGGAGGAAGAGCTGATCATCAGGCCGACTTCAGAGACGATCATCTGGGACGCGTACCGAAACTGGATTCAATCGTACCGCGACCTGCCCATCCTGATCAACCAGTGGGCCAATGTGGTACGCTGGGAAATGCGCACCCGCCTGTTCCTCCGCACCGCTGAATTCCTCTGGCAGGAAGGCCATACCGCCCATGCCACCGAAGCTGAAGCTATTGAAGAAGCCGAAAAAATTCTTGATGTTTATACACGTTTTGCAGAAGAATGGATGGCAATGCCTGTGTTACGCGGGGTGAAATCGCCGAACGAAAGGTTTGCAGGCGCCATCGAAACCTACTGCATCGAAGGCTTGATGCAGGACGGGAAAGCCCTGCAGGCAGGGACATCGCATTTCCTGGGACAGAATTTCGCCAAAGCATTCGACGTAAAATTCCTGAGCAAAGAGAATAAGCTGGAGCATGTCTGGGCAACCTCCTGGGGGGTTTCCACCCGCCTGATCGGGGCCCTGATTATGACCCACAGCGACGACCACGGGCTTGTTTTGCCCCCGAAGCTGGCTCCACACCAGGTTGTGATTATACCTATTTATAAGAATGCCGAACAACTTGCCCAGATCACCGAAAAGGCCGAAAGCATCAAAAAAGAGCTGGAAGCCAAAGGCATCCGGGTGAAATACGATGGCCGCGATACCCAGAAACCGGGCTGGAAGTTCAACGAATACGAGTTCAAGGGTGTACCGGTCCGCATTGCCATTGGCCCGCGCGACCTGGAAAACAACACGGTGGAGATTGCCCGCCGCGACACCCTGGAAAAAGAAGTCCTGCAGGCCGAACATTTAGGCACTAAGATTACCCACCTTCTCGAGCAGATCCAGAAGAACCTCTACCAGAAAGCCTTTTCGTTCAGAGAGAACAACACATTTAAAGTAGACACCTGGGACGAATTCCTTGTTAAGATCGAAGAAGGCGGATTTTTATTAGCCCACTGGGACGGCAGCTCCGAAACCGAAGAAAAGATCAAGGATCTGACAAAAGCCACGATCCGCACCATCCCTTTAGACGGGCCGAAGGAGGCAGGAAAATGCGTGTTTAGCGGAAAACCGTCGGCGCAGAGAGTGGTGTTTGCAAGGGCGTATTAGTTCCCCGTCCCCATGCTCCCCAGCGGGAAGGTGACCGATACTTTCAGCGCGATATTGTCCTTGAACAATGGATAGCTGTAAGGCCCCCAGCGGTAGAAGGCGCCGATGCCGAGGGAATAGATCCTCAGGTTGTACAGGTTATTGATAAGGAAACCGCTCTCGTAGTAGCCTTTCTCCATCGTCTTATAATTCATGCCCATATGGTTCTCGTCGTATTTCAGCCAGCCGAAGGTGGCGTTGGTCGAGATCAGGAACTCGGGCTGGAATTTCTCCCATCTTTTTAATAATTTACCGAAATTATGGGTGAAATACAGGGCTACGTAGCGGTCGGAAAGAAATTCATTCATCCTCATCGTGGCAAAGCTGTTCGCGGCAAAAATTGTAAAAAACCGGTAACTGCCGTTGCCGTTATAAAGATCGGTTGCCGGGATGGCACGGTCGATAAATCCTCCTTTTAAAACAAAGCCGGTTGTGCCCAGGTATTTCGTGTAGAACGATTTCTCAAGCTTCGCATCAATCCGGTTATAGCCATATTCGCCATCCAGTAGGCCATCAATACCGCGTGTATACTCAAGCCAGAGCACAGGGTATTTTGTGCCCAGAGACATCCTCGACCTTTTTGTAACGATGAATTCCTCCCTGAAAGCAAAGCGGAAACCCGCGCTGAACTGTGTAAAGCGGAATTCATCCTGGACGACGACAGTTTCACCATCCGAAGCCAATTCATAAAGATAGCCGTCGCTAGCCTCTTTTGTCTTCACATGGAAGCCCAGCCCGAACTTGAAATCCCTGAGCAACCGGAAACCGAGCGTCGCGCTAAGATTTTTGGTCGGGTTCATCTTTTGGATCAGGAAATTCCTCCAGTTCTCACCGGTCAGGAAATTATCGCTTTCATCAAAAAAGCGGGTGCCTGCAGTTTCTTCAAGATCGTAAGAATAGAGCGCCCCTAAAGACACCTCGTGCCGGCGGTTCAGCACGAAATTGACATCGCCTCCGTATTTCGCCGATTTATCCTTAAACCCATAACCCCAGTATCCGCCGACTTTAAACCTGCGTGAAAGCTTGTCGTTGGTATGGGCGCCAAGCCCGATGTAAATTCCCTGGTAATCGTTGTACTTCACAATCCTGTCAAGGTCGATATCGATGAACTTGTAAGGTATTTTTCCGTTCATCAGGGCCTCGAAACTGTTGGCGATCTTGTCGAAATTGGCTTCCTGCCCAACACTGTCGAGAAAAGCATAGGTCCGAAGGTCGCGTTCCGAAAGGGTATCGACACGGTAAGCATCCCAGTAGGATTCGGGCTTTTCATTTGAAGACGGATCGACGTCGACACCCAGCGTGGCAAATTGCCGGCGCACCAGTTCGGGATTGATCACAATATCGCGGATGTAGCTCTTCCCGATCCCAATCAGGTTTGCCCTTGTGCTGCCTGCTGCAACCTGCATCCTGGCAAAAATGATATCGGTATTCAACTGGACCGGGAACCATTGCCGGTCGTCAATATATTCATACTTCTGCTGGATTTTAATGCTCATGCCTTCTTCCCTTGTCGGACGCGCAATGGCATTCTGGATCGCCCATTTATTGGAATTAATATACAGCAGCCCTTCCAGCCCGTCGAAATTCGTGTTCGGCTTCGGATGGTAAGAAATGACAAAGACTGAATCCTGCCTTTCGGTATAAAGGGTATCTTCAATTATAAAGATATACTTGTTTTTACTCCCGTTACTGATCGGGTTGATATAGCTTTTGTCAAGTATTTTAAAAAATTCCCGGTAAAAAGAAGTCGACTGGATCTGAGAAACCAGGAAAACGAAGATCGGGTCCTGGAAACCGGATATCCTGTTGGCTTTTACGTTTTCATAGTTTTTGTCAGGCGCCATGAATTTGCGTTCAACCACCGTTTCCATCAGGGCAATATCCTGCTTGTTGAAAAAGTCTTTCATTTCCGCAAGGGAGGAATCGGAAATCGTGGTATCAGTCATGGTCATTATGGATGTATCAGGATCCATAAAAAGCGTATCCGTCTGCCAGGCTCCGGTGGAATCCCTGCTTACCTCCAATAAGGTATCGAGCCTGGCTGTAAAGATCGTTTTCTCGTAAGAGGTGTAGGAAAATGTTTCAAGTTGCTCCGGGTCATTCTGGTAACGATTGGCCATAACACTGTCGATGATGCGGTGTGCAGGATTTATCCCCGGAAGGATCACAACTTCGCTCAACTCAAAGGTCTTCTTCTGCAACGAAATCAGCAAATTATCCATTTCCCCGTAGGGGATAGAGTACTGTAGGGGGAAATAACCGACGTAGGTCAGCAGGATAGCATCGATGGGACGGGCAGATTGCAGGGTGAATTTCCCGTCGATATCGGTGGAAATGCCGGCCCGGGTGCCGGTTTGGACAATATTGACAAAAGCCAGCGGTTGCCTGGTTTCAGCATCAATTACTTTTCCTGAGATCCTGTAAGATGGCTGGGCTTCAAGCCACAAGCTGCAAGCCACAAGGATGAAAAGTAATAGTAAGGATTTAGTAAGACGGTCAATCATGCTGCAAAAGTAGAAAAATCATGAGACCGAAAAATAGGATTGCAGCTCTTTTAATGTATTGGCGCTGGTTTTCAGGTCTTTCACGATAATGCCTTTTTCGAGGATGGCAATACGCTTGCAGACCTCGGTAACATGGTTAAGGTCGTGGCTGGAAACAAGCACTGTGGTTTGCTTCTCTGTTTTCAGCCTGTTCAGCATCTGGATCAGCCGGATCTGCGAGGACGGGTCGAGCCCGTTGAACGGCTCATCGAGGATCACGATCTCCGGTTCCGCCATCAGCGCAGCAGCGACGCCTATCTTTTGCTGGTTCCCTTTCGAAAGGTCGCGGATGTATTTTTTTCTCCCGATGATCTCTTCATTAAAAAATTCCTCCATTGAAGCCAGGAAGACTTTTAAATCCTCTGCCGACATGCCATGGATGCGGCTGTTGAACTCGAAATACTCTTCCGGGGTAAGATAATCGATGAGGAAATTCCGGTCGAGGTACGAGCCGGTATAGAGCTTCCAGCTTTCATTCTTCGAAACATCTTCATCCTTCGACAGCACATATCCCGACTGCGGCCGGATCAGGTCGAGGATCAGCCTGAACAACGTTGTTTTCCCCGCACCGTTATTTCCAACCAGCCCGAAGCTCTCCCCTTTCCCGATATAAAGCTCCGGAACATTCAGCACGGTAACGCCGGAGTAAACCTTACTAAGATCTTTGATTGTTATCATAATTTTTGTTCCAAATTCCAAATTCCAAATTCCAGGCTTAGGATTCCAGGGTTCCAGGTTCCAGGTTCATAGTTCCAACACCACTCCACCACTCCACCACTCCACCACACCACCACTCCACCACCCCACCACTCCGTATTGGAGAGGGGGAAAAGGGGGCCGGGGGGTTAAGGAGGTGAGGCTATTCTCTAAATCCTTCTGCCATCACATATTTTCTCTTGTAAAAATTCTTTTCAATCATCCGTATCCAGAATTTCCTCGCCAGGATGCCGATGATCCCCATAATTCCTATGACTGCATAGCCCATGTATTTATACCCCAACAGGTTAAACGGCAGGAATATCAGGATCGGGAGCAAAAAAGCGGGGAAGAGCACAAGCCAGTTCATGGCCCCGATACCCTGGTAGTTAAAGCTGGATCCTTTGCTGAGGTCCATTCTTTTCTTATTGAAAGTTGCCATAAAAATCAACACGTAAGAAATGAACCCGAGGTTAAAAAGGAATGCGACAAAATTGATCAGCAGTATCTCGGTAGAAAAGAAAACATAAGGTATTGTAAGGATGAAGCAAAGTGTCGTGATCAGCAGGCCGATTGTCAATTTCGCCCTGATATACAGATCCATGCTGATCCGGCTTGTGAGGATCCCGTCGAAATGATTGCTCTCGTAACCAAATGCGTAGTTCAGGTAATTCATGGTCATACCGCCGGTCATGAAAGTGCCGACAAAGATGAGCCAACCTTCCTGATCACGGTAAATCGGGTTAGGATAAAAGAAAAAACCATAAAGGACGAAAACCGGGAACATATACAGCATGGTCTTTGTCCTTTTATGCCGCCACCAGAGCTTCATGTCAAGCATGATCAGGTCGCCGGTAAGTCCCATAGAGGAAAGGTATTTAATCCTTGGAATATCCTGTACCTGGTATGATTTCCGCCTGATGACCTCGTCAGGGTACATTTTGCCCCTTAGTAAGAAGAAATTAAGACTGTAAGACGATAAGACGAGTAAGACGGGTATGAAAGTCAGACTGGGATTTTTAAGGATAGATGAAAAAATGCCGGATGAAATTCCTGATAGCTTTATCACATCAAAATGATCGAGCAGTGCAAGAGTGATCAACACGAGTCCGGCAAACAGCGTAATAAGTGGCTTCGATACCAGTTGCCTCTTGAAGTAGGTAGCCAGGAAATTGTTGTTAAAAATCAGGAAGATGACTGAGAATATCCAGGCCAGGGTGGAAAGGCTGCTGTTTCCCTGCGCGATCGAGATGAAGGCGAAGGGCAGGAAGACCAGCAGTGGTAAAAAGTTAAAAATATGAAAGATTGATTTGGAGATCACAAAATGCACCATCGTTCTCTTTTTAACCGGAAGGTGGAGATAAGATTCGATGGCGAAGGTCGGCAAGGATTGCATAAGGTAGCGCACAAGCAGGTCAAACCCAAGGTAGTAAATAATAATGCCGTTAAAGATCATGACCGGGTCGTCGTCAGGGAATATTTTCCGGAGGATGGGATCGGTGAAAATGCCGAGCATCAGCAGGTACAGGATCATGAGCAAAAGGAAGAACCCGATGAAGATATTGGCAATAACATTCCTTTGCCAAACCGATGACCGGGTGTATTCTTTCCATTGTTGCCCGAGGAAAATTCTGAAAAGCATTGCAGGCAGGATTAATGATGTACAAAGAAAGGAAAAATCGGTTAATTTTATCCTATGAAAGAAGAGAAATTTACCATGATCGCCAAAACCTTCGAAGGCCTTGAAGAGGTGCTGGCAAAAGAGCTCAGCGATCTGGGTGCCGAAGATATCGACCTGTTAAAACGGGCAATTGAATTTAAGGGGGATAAGCGGCTCCTTTATAAAGTCAACTACACCTGCCGCACTGCCCTACGCATCCTGATGCCACTTGCGCGTTTCAAAGCTTCGACCGACAATATGCTGTATGACGGCGTGCGTGGCATCCCATGGGAAAAATTCCTTGATTACAGGGGCAAGTTTGTGGTCGACAGCGTGATCAGCTTCTCAGAATTCAAACATTCCGGCTATGTTGCGCTGAAAGCCAAGGATGCTATTGCCGACCGTTTCCGTGACCGGTTTGGCAGAAGGCCGGATGTGGATACCAGCGACCCGGATCTTCGCGTAAACATTCATATTTTCAAGGAAGATTGCACAGTTTCCATCGACAGTTCGGGGGCTTCGCTTCATCTCCGCGGTTACCGCAGGGAACAGACCGAAGCGCCGATCAACGAGGTACTGGCAGCAGGTCTTCTCAAGCTTAGCGGCTGGGACTGCAAAACGCCATTCATCGACCCGATGTGCGGTTCAGGCACCCTTTTGATCGAAGCGGCGCTGCTGGCGGGTAATGTCCCGTCCGGCTATTACCGTCCGCTTTTTGGTTTTGAGAGATGGAAGGACTTCGACCAGCAACTGTGGGACCAGGTAAAAAGGGAATGTGAGGAAGAGATTGAAGAACCTGCGGTGCCGATCCATGGCTACGACCTGGATGAGAAAGCCATCAGCGCCAGTATGAGCAATATCGAAGAAGCCGGCGCCGAAGGATTCATCCGGGTCGAAAAAGCCGATTTCAACACCACCCCTCCTCCATTCGATAATGGATTTCTTTTGACCAATCCTCCTTACGGGGAAAGGATTAAAGTGGAAGACCTGAAGCAGTTTTATAAAGATATCGGGGATGTGCTGAAGAATAGCTACGCCGGTTACACAGCCTGGCTGCTCGGCACCGACATGGAAGCGATGAAGTTCATCGGCTTGCGGCCCAGCCGTAAGATCAGGGTGATGAACGGCCCGCTGGAGTGCCGGCTGCTGAAGTTTGATCTGTATCCAGGCAAAAAGTTTTCCTGAGTTTGTTTACTGCGGAGGATATATCAGCACAAAGTAAATCTGCGAAAATCTGCGCCTTGATCTGCGAAAATCTGCGAGAAACAAATGGGAAATTTCTCGCAGATGCACGCAAATTTTAAGCGCAGATTTTCGCAGATTTTATGGTTCAATCAAAAAATGAATCAGGCAATTACAGAGTAAGAATTTTTACGTAGAAGTTTATTTACAGCGTAAAATAGGATAACACATATGAAACACAATAGAATTCTATGTGTTATCTATTGTGCCCTATTGTGTCTATTGTGTTGATGTATACCTCCAATTGCACTAACTTTGCACACGCTAATCACAAACAAATGTCAGAAATCAAAAGAATAGGCGTCCTCACATCGGGTGGTGACGCTCCCGGCATGAATGCTGCGATCCGCGCAGTGGTCCGCACCGGGATATATAACGGCCTTGAAGTTTTTGGGATTTACAAAGGCTACAACGGGCTGATCCAGGGACTTATCGAGCCGATGAACAGCCGCTCGGTGTCGAACATCATCCAGCGTGGCGGAACCATCCTCAAGACGGCCCGCAGCGAGGAGTTCCGCACCCTGGAAGGCCGGCAGAAAGCCTTTGAAAACCTGCAGAAATTCGGGATCGATGCGATGGTCGTCATTGGCGGCGACGGAACCTTTACCGGGGCCAGCATCTTCCAGAAAGAATTCAATTTCCCGATTGTCGGCCTGCCCGGCACCATCGATAATGACCTCTACGGCACGGATTACACGATTGGATATGATACCGCCGTTAATACTGTTGTCGAATGCGTGGATAAGATCCGCGATACAGCCGATTCGCACGACCGTCTTTTCATCATCGAGGTGATGGGCCGTGATGCAGGATTTATCGCATTGCGCAGCGGCATTGCCACCGGCGCCGAGAAAATCCTCATCCCGGAAAGCATTACTTATATTGATGAACTGATACAGAAGCTGAAAAACGATTACTCCAATAACAAGACATCCGGTATCATTATCGTTGCCGAAGGTGATGACCTGGGCGGCGGGTTCGAAGTGGCCAGGGTGATCAAAGAGCACTTCCCGCACTACGACACCCGTGTTACCATCCTTGGCCATATCCAGCGAGGCGGTTCACCCTCGGCATTCGACAGGGTGATGGCCAGCGCAATGGGATTCCAGGCTGTCCTGGCCCTCAAAGACGGCGTCCGTGGCGTGATGGTGGGCTCAATAAACAGGAAAGTGAGCTATACGCCATTTGAGAAAGCGATTAAGCTGCACCAGTCGATCAACATGGAACTGCTCGAAATAGCAGAAGTCCTTTCCCTTTAATTCAAGGTTTATTTATTATCTTACACGGCAATTTTAAACATTGTACCTGTGGGGGAATTATTTGCCAGTGTTCTGCTGCCCTTGCCTTTGCCGGGCTATTTCACTTACCGCGTGCCGGAGGAATTTCAGCATGAGATCAGCCCTGGCAAGCGTGTGGTGGTGCCTTTCGGCAAAAAAAAGATCTACACGGCACTTGTCCATGAACTGCAAACGGTAAATGCCTCCACCGTTGAAGCCCGCAGCATCCTTTCCGTAATCGATGAAAAGCCCGTTGTCTACCCGGTTCAGTTCAACTTCTGGGAATGGGTCGCGGAATATTATATGTGCACACCGGGTGAAGTGATGAATGCCGCCCTTCCGTCAGGATTTAAATTGGCAAGCGAATCGGTCATCTGCCTCAATCCCGATGCCGACCTGGAAACCGCCGACCTGAACGAGAAAGAGATCATGATCGTGGATGCCTTGCTGGCAAGGAAAAAACTTCCGGTCAACCTTATCGCCGATATCCTTGACCAGCGCAAGATCATACCGCTAATCCATACCCTGATCGAAAAAGGGATCGTGATCGCCGAGGAAAAGCTGGAAGATAAGTATAAGCCGTTAAAGCAGTCGTATATCAGTCTTAGCCCCGAACTGGCCGGAGATGAAGAAAAACTGAAGTCGGTGTTTGATGAACTGAGCCGGCGCGCCTTCCGCCAGCTCCAGGCGCTGATGGTCTATCTTACACTAAGTAAAGAACCGAACAATACTACCCATATCAGGAAAAGCGAGCTCCTGAAAAATAAGGAAGTTTCGCAACAGTCGCTCCAGGCCCTGGTCGCCAAAGGGGTTTTTATCCAGGAAGATGTTGAAGCCAGCCGCCTGCCTTCCATGTCGGCCCTGAATGACCCGGAAAGCATCGCCCTGAGCCTGCATCAGAAAAGGGCTTTCGACGATATCCGGAAAATCTTTACGGAAAAGGACGTCATCCTTCTTCACGGAATTACATCAAGCGGCAAAACCGAAATCTATATCAAGCTCATCGACGAGGTCATTAAAGAGAAAAAGCAGGTCCTTTACCTTCTCCCTGAAATTGCACTTACCTCCCAGATCATTAACAGGCTTCAGCGCTATTTTGGCGATAAGGTAGGCGTTTATCATTCAAAATATAATGATAACGAAAGAGTGGAGATATGGAACCATTGCCTCGACCACGAAAATACGCTTGACACGGGCCGTTTCCAGGTGATCCTCGGTGCACGGTCGGCACTTTTCCTGCCATTCAATAAGCTCGGGCTGGTCATTGCCGACGAGGAGCATGACACCTCCTACAAGCAATACGATCCTGCCCCGCGCTACCATGCCCGCGATGCTGCAATCATGCTTGCAAAGCTCCATGGGGCAAAAACCCTGCTTGGTTCTGCAACCCCGGCAGTGGAGACTTACTTTAACGCCACAGCCGGCAAATACGGACTGGTTGAAATGTCGGAACGCTACGGTGGAGTGAGTATGCCCGAGATTTTGCTGGCCAATGTCAGGGAGGAAACACGCAACAAAACAATGCAGTCGCATTTTTCTTCGATGCTCATTAACCACATCAGGGAAGCATTGAAGCTGGATGAACAGGTGATCCTTTTCCAGAACCGGCGCGGCTTTTCGCTGCACCTGGTATGCGATGCCTGCGACTGGGTGCCGATGTGCCGGAATTGCGACATCTCCCTTACATATCATAAGAGGGAGAACAAGATCAAATGCCACTATTGCGGTTATTCGGAAAACCTGCCTTCGAAATGCCCGCAGTGTGAAAGCACGCGTATCCTGATGAAGGGCTTTGGCACCGAAAAAGTGGAAGAGGAACTGGGGGCGATTTTCCCGGAAACCACGATCCGCCGGATGGATCTCGATTCAACCCGTACCAAATATGCACACCAGCGCATCATTAATGATTTTGAAGAACGCAGGATCAACATCCTGGTGGGTACCCAGATGGTCACGAAAGGGCTGGATTTCGATAATGTCAGCCTGGTTGGAATATTGAATGCCGATAATATGCTGAATTTCCCCGATTTCCGGTCGCATGAACGAAGCTTCCAGCTTATGGAGCAGGTCAGCGGCAGGGCAGGACGCAAATCCAAGCAGGGCAAGGTGATCATCCAGAGTTTCAACCCGTCGCAGCAGGTCATCCAGTACGTCGTGCAGCACGATTATCACGCCTTTTTCCTCTCCCAGCTCGCCGACCGGATCAAGTTCAACTATCCTCCCTATTACAGGCTGATCATCCTGCGGCTGAAGCACCGTGATCCCAACGTGCTCAACAAAGCCGCCAAAGACCTGGCCATCGATCTCCGCGCCGACCTCGGCAAAAGGGTCCTGGGCCCTGAATATCCGCTGGTTGCCAGGATACAGAACTGGTACATCAAGCAGATCCTCGTAAAAATAGAAAGAGGACCGAATGTTTCGCCATTCAAAGACCTGATCAGGAAGAAGATTGAAGTGATAAGAAAAATCCCGGATTACCGGCAACTGAGGGTTATTGCGGATGTTGACCCCGTGTAAATGCTTGCTAGTTCCGTGCAACAATATAAATATCCTCGCTATCCCTTTTCATGAGATACTTTTCCCTGCCGTATTTTTCGATGGCTTCCGGGTCGGCAATAAGGTCGTGGATCGCTTTATTGTTCTTTTCGATCTCGGAGGTGTAAAAAGCATTCATCTCCCTGATCTCCGAAATCCTTGCGTTCAGCAACCGCTGCCTCTTCAGGCTGTTGGTATCGAAAAAGATCATCCATACGATAAAGGCGGTAATGGCCAGGAAATACCTGTTTAGCAATATCTTTTTTAGTATTTGGAGCATCGTTAATCTTTCAGGTTATAAAGATAACTGGAATTTTGGAGAATGAATTTTTGATGGTTTCCACTTTTTAACTTCTTTTTGTTGATAAAGAAACTTTGGTTTTTTTTACCACAAAGTCGCGCGAAGGGTTTCACAAAGTCGCACAAAGATTTTCAGTTGCTAATCCAATACTTTGTGTTCCTTGGTGTTGTACTTTGTGCGCCTTTGTGGTTAGAAAGGCCCATTAGAAAAAATCCCTCAATGCGAGTCCAGCCCATGAAGCATAAACAAAGCATGCTTCATCGTCCGGCTGAGTTCTGCCATATACTCGTTCACTGCCTTCACGCTGCCGGGCAGTGCGTAGATGAGTGTCTTTCCCGCCACGCCGGCCACGCTGCGGCTGAGCAATGCATTGGGCTTCTCCGCGCCGTATTTCACCCTGATCATCTCCATGACGCCGGGAATTTCTTTCTCGATTACGGAACGGACAACTTCCGGTGTGATATCCCGCGGCCCTATCCCTGTCCCGCCGGTGGTGATCACAAAATCAAATCCTTCACTTACGGCATCCTTCAGTAATCCCAGCAGGTTTTTTTCATCGTCAGGGATGATATGATGGACGATCTCTTTACTCCAGTTCATCCTGCCGAAAAATTCTTCCATTAAAGCAATGACCCGCGGCCCGCTTTTATCTTCATAAATACCTTTACTGGCCCTGTCGCTGAGGGTAATGACCATGAGCCTGTATATTTTAGGCTGAAAAATGATGGTATCGCCCGCCTTCACCCTTCCCGGCTTCAAAACCCGGCAGAATATGCCTTCCTTTGGCATCACGCAGTTCCCGACTTCGCGGAAGATAGCGCAGTTGTCGCCATGGCATTCCTTGCCGATCTGTGTGACTTCCAGCTCGGCATCCCCGATGATGAACCTGTCGAAAGGATGGGTTTCATAAAGGACGATCCCGTCGGTCGTGATATTTTCAGCAAACTCGCCAAATTTGATCTCCCTGCCGGCGCCGGCCGAAAATTTCACTACGCTTTCCTTCGACAGCAGGCTCACCTGCCGGTGCCATGGGCCGGCATGGGCATCGTGCTTCACCCCCATCTCATCCAGGTCGATATAATCAACCGGAATCTTTATCGTCCCTTTTTTCTCGGAAATATTTACAGATAAAACCCTGATCACTTCTGCCATTTTTAGGTAAAATTAGGGGATTTTACAATATTGTTTGATGACTTTGTATGCCTGCTCAATTCCAAGCTCACCGGCCTGGCTGAGATCGCGGCAGGCCGACTGTGTATCGTTCAGGTAGATAAGGGTCAGTGCGCGGTTGAAGTAGGCTTCCGCCATCCCTGGCTCATTCCCGATGGCCAGCGTAAAATCCTGGATAGCCCCGCTGTAATCCTTCAGCCGCACTTTTACATTGGCCCTGTTAAAATACGCAATGGCATTATCCGGCTGCAACCCGATAACCCTGTCGTAGTCGGCGATAGCCGCCTGGTAATCGGGTGAAAGTGGAACGTCGGGCGGCACTTCTTTTTCAGCGCCTTCCCAGCTGATCGTAACCGGGCCTGAGTATTTATTCTCCACAAATTCCCGTTCTGCCATCTCAAATAAAAGGTAGCCGCGGTTCAGATAAACCAATGGCTGCCCTGGATCCAGCCGGATCGACTGGTCAAAGTCGCTTAATGCCGTATTGTAATTCCTGACCATAGTGTTTACAATCCCTTTCAGGAAGAAGGATTTTGAAGGCGAAGGGCTTTCCAGGAAAGCGCTGTCAGGGCCGGCAAGTTTATAATAGGCCTGTTCAAGGGCAGGATCGATGGGATCGTTGGAAAGAATGAACTGTATCCCCTGCGGGTACTGCCCATTCAGGTCTTTTAACTCATGGAAGGCGTACCCGTTGCGGCTTTGCTCCATGATCATCCTGTCGTTTACCGCGAGCTGCACCATGAATGAGAGCTCCAGGTCGATCGATTTCCCTGTGCCGCTATCCTCCAGTTTCACCACCACAAAATCGGCCTCAAATTCCATGATCTTATTAAAATAGGCTGAATCAGCAAAATGCCTGACTGCCAGGCTGTCGGCACCGTAAATATTCATTTCGTTGATGATCTTAAGCGCCTGCTCGTAATCGGAATAGGCCCCTTTCTCATCTTTTAATGACCTTTTCGCTTCCGAGCGGTTGAGATAGGCCCCGGCAAATTCCGGGAAAAGCTCTATCGATCGGGTATAATCAGTGATAGCCGCACGATAATCTTCAAGGATATGATAGATGATAGCACGGTTATAATAAGTATAAACATTATCAGGGTTCAGCATCAACACCTTGTTATAATCTTCCAACGCCCCGTCCAGGTTTTTCAGCTGCGATTTCAAAAGCGCCCGGTTATAGAATGAAAGGGCGTTATAAGGATCCAGTTCGATGACCCTTGAATAATCGTCGATGGCGGTAAGCGTATCGCCATGATGGTAATGTGCCATGGCCAGGTTAAACCAGGTATAGGGATTAGCGTCATTGAGCTTGATGGCCTGCAGAAAATCCCCGATCGCCCCTGAAAAATCCTCATTATCATACCGAAGTATCCCGCGGCGCATAAAAACGGCATCATTGAAAGGATCGAGCTGTATGGCCTTGTTGCAGTCTTTCATGGCGCCTTCGTCGTCATTGAGCGAAGCCCTGGCAATGGCACGGTTCATATATGCCAGCGGTCTTTTCGGGTCAATCCGCAGGGCCGAATCGAGGTCATCAAGTGACCACAGGTAGCTGCCCATGTGGATCTTCACAGTTCCCCGGCTAACCAGCAGGTCGGGATCAAAAGGCTCGAGCTCGATGGCCCTGTCAAGGTCCTGCAGGGCCTTGTAGTAATCCTGCAGGTTGTCGCGCACCAGCCCGCGGTAGTGCCAGGCATGGACGAACAAAGGGTGCAGGGTCAGCGCCTGGGTGAAGTCGTTCTCGGCCCCGAGCAGGTCGCCAAGCTGGTACTTGGCAATGCCCCTCAGGAAGAAAGCTTCGAAGTTTTCCTTGTCGAAGCGCACGACAGTGTTGAATTTATTAATCGCTTCCGCATTATTCCCCTGCGACAGCTCATTCCTTCCCACAGCCATGAAATAGTCAGTATTGACTTGCGAATAAAGGTTTATGTAAAAAGAAAAAAGGAAGATTAAAAGGATACGAAGCATCAGAAATTGTGCACTATTGATTAATTTTTATTTCTCACAAAGATCACAATGAAATTTCACAAAGACCACAAAGGTTGAATTATTAAATATTTCCTTTGAGTTCTCTGCGAAATCCTTAGTGTACTCTGTGTGAAACATTACTTAGCAAATTAGAAAATCTTTATGTGTCTAAATATTTATTTTAGTCTTTTCTATAAGCTTGATTTCCCCGATCAGCATTTCTTTATCCACTGCTTTGCACATATCATAGATGGTAAGCAATGCAACGGAGACGGCGGTCAGGGCTTCCATTTCGATGCCTGTCTGGCCGGTGCATTTAGCTTCAGCGGTTACCGAAACGCCATTATCTTCAAGGCGTGTCAGCACATCAATCTTTGTTATCTGCAGCGGGTGGCATAACGGGATCAGCTCGCTGGTTTTTTTCCCGGCCTGGATGCCCGCAATCTGCGCAACCGTGAGCACATCGCCTTTCTTAACCTGGTTGTCCCTGATCAGTTGAACCGTCCCGGGAGCCAGGTGGATGAAACCACTGGCAACCGCCGTCCTGGACTGGACCGGCTTCTGTCCGACATCGACCATCCGGGCTTTGCCTTATTCATCTGTATGGGAGAGTTGTGTAATAAAATCAGTTTATAATTTTTTAATTTGTTAAACCGTCCAACCTCACCCCCTGTCCCCCTCTCCAATTTGGAGAGGGGGAATAGGGGGCTAGGGGGTATAGGAGGTGAGGTTAGCCCCCTATCCTGCTAAACTCTTCTTCCACATTAAACGTCCCGCATCGAGGTTTGTTGTCCAGGGCTTTCAGGATGGCTTCCCTGGCGCCCAGTTCCCTGGTGCTGAATCCTTTTGCGTTGAACAGGCAGGGCTTGACCAGCCCATTGGATGTGAGGCGCAGGCGGTTGCAGATGCTGCAATTGCCCCCGTCCCCCCCTTCCACCACATAGAATTCGCCGGTGACGAGGTCCATCTGCCTGATAAATCTTACTTTATAGCCATTTTCCGTTGCAAACTGCTTTATCTGTGCTGCATCGCTTTCGCCGGTCATCTCCCCGGTGACGCAATTGATCTTGATCGGCTCCAGTCCGGCGGCTTTCGCCTGTTTCAACCCTTCGAGCACATTTTCGATGCTTCCTCCGCGGGTTATCGTCCTGAATTTTTCAGGATCAAGGGTGTCGAGACTGACATTGATCCGGTGCAGACCGGCTTCCCTGAGAGGAAAAGCAAATTTATCCAGCAATATCCCGTTGGTAGTCATCGAAAGGTCGATAATTCCCGGGATTGCGGCGATCATCTTTACCAGGTCGGTGATGCCGCGGCGGACCAGGGGCTCACCGCCGGTCAGCCGTATTTTCGTGACCCCCATTTCAACAGCGATCCGGGCCACTTCGGTGATTTCATCAAAAGTCAGGATATCTTCATGGGGGAGCAGCCGGATACCTTCAGCGGGCATGCAATAGGTGCAGCGAAGGTTGCAGCGGTCGGTCACCGAGATCCGCAGGTAGTTGATATGCCGGTCAAATCGGTCGTACATCGATCAGGTCCCCGGCAGAAAGGTTGGTAATTCCGAGTGGGATGGCGGCAAGGGCATGCGCCGTCGCTAATGAAAAAATATGTGCCGAGCCGTGATATTCGAGTGGGAAAACTTTACCATCACGGATCTGTACCGGCAGCCACTGCATCCGGTCGCTTCTCCTGCGCTGGTAGTCCACACCGAGGGGTAAGCTCAGGTTCCCGGTAATTTCTGTAACACCCATCATTTTATGGATCATCGGTTTAGCCAGGACTTCAAATATCGTAAAAGAAGAAACCGGGTTGCCCGGCAGGCCGAATATCCTCTTCTCCCCTTTTATCCCAAAAACGGTAGGTTTTCCGGGTTGAAGGGCGATAGTGCGGAAAAGTATTTCTATGCCCGCTTTCTCCAGTATTTTAGGAACGAAGTCAAATGTACCCATGGAAACGCCCCCGGTGAGCAGGACGATGTCCGACTGCTCCAGGGCCTTCATGATGGCTTGAAAAGTATCTTCTTCATTATCAGGTGCGATACCCAGGTAAAGTGGAATAGCGCCTGCCTTGGCCACCTGGGCGACCAGCTGGTAACCATTGCTGTTCCTGATCTGGGAAATGCCGGGTTTATGGTGGGGTTCAACGATCTCGTCACCGGTGGCAATAACCGAAACAACGGGCCTCCTGGCTACTTTTGGCCGGATGCACCCCACAGCCGACATGATGGCGATATGCTGGGGTCCGATCAATGTTCCGGCGGCAAGCACACGCTCACCCTGCTTCACATCTTCGGCAAAAGGTGAAATGTTGGTTTTTGTCTTTTGGCCTGTAAACCTGATGTGGTCTGGCCCTGATTCTTCCGTTTCCTCCACCATGATCACGCAATCAGCGCCTTCCGGCACAGGTGCGCCGGTCATGATCCGAGTGCACTGCCCGTTACTTATCTTTTTAGTCGGGAAAGCCCCGGCCCTGACGGTCTCAATGATCTCCAGCACCTCGCCGGTATCGGATTTACGGCAGGCAAAGCCATCGACTGCAGAACGGTTGAATGGCGGCATATCGATGTCGGAAATAATATCTTCTGAAAGCACCCTTCCAACCAATTCCAGGATCGGAACCTGTTCGGACCCCACCGGATCCGCATGTCCCAGAACGATTTCGAGTGCTTCTGCGTATGTGATCATCTACCTTAAAATTGGACGGTAAAAGTAGGAATAATATCGTAATTTTTTTTGGGCTACGCAACCTTTTATATCGAAATATTGTCTATATTTTAGCGCAAGTTCAACACAAAACCAAACTGCAATGAAAAGGACGATCTACGCTCTTGGTATTTTCTCATTTTTTTGCCTTCAAACTGTCATTTCACAGGATACAATTGTACTCCAGCCCGGACCTGAGGGCAAGGATGCAATTATTAACACTTACCTTCCAGGTGAAAGCAGGCCTGATTATCAACTTTTCAGGTCTATGGCCTGGACGCATTCAGGCACACCGGCAGTTCATCGTTGCCTGATCGGATGGGACTTGTCAATACTACCCCCGGGAACCGTGATCCTGGATGCCCGGCTTGACCTCTCTTTCGCTACCTGGGCCCCTAATTATGAATCGCATACAGGTGAAAATGCCTCCTATCTACTGAGGATAACGGAGCCCTGGGTTGAAAACGAAATTACCTGGAATAACCAGCCGGAAACTACATGGGATGATGTGATAACCCTGCCGCAAAGCATAACTCCTGACCAGGATTATCCGAATATAGACGTCACAGCACAGATCCAGCAGATGGTTTCCGACCCGGAAAATAACCATGGATTTTTATTAAGATTGGTTACGGAGGAGTATTACCGTTGCATGCTGTTTGCTTCAAGCGATTACCCCGATTCCGATAAAAGGCCAAGATTGAGAATCATATACATGGGCTGTCTTGCACCAACGGTGGATTTCGAATACCAGGCCAACGGCCAGTCGGTGAACTTTAGCGGCATATCCCTTACGGCAACAGAATGGCACTGGGATTTCGGGGATGGTGATACTTCGAATGTCCAGGATCCGGTGCATATTTATGAAGAGTCGGGAAATTACCAGGTTTGCCTGACGGTTGAAGATACCTGCTATTTTGCTGAATATTGCGAAGAAATTGAGATCTGTACAGGGCCTCCGGTTGCAGGTTTCAATTTTATAGTTAATGAACGCACCGTCGTGTTTCAGGATACAACTGATTTTGCAACTGAATTTTACTGGGATTTTGGCGATGGTTACTTTTCAAGTCAGCAAAACCCTTTCCATACTTACTCGATAAATGGGCAATACCAGGTTTGCCTGACGGCAGGTAACAGTTGTGGTTCAGATACAAGCTGCCAATGGCTGGATATCTGTACTCCTCCGGTTTCAGAGTTTTATTATTACATGGATGGATATTCCGTCCAGTTTTTAGACATTTCAGAAAATGCAGAAGGGTATTTCTGGGATTTTGGCGATGGTTACTATTCAAACCTGGTGGATCCCTGGCATGAGTATGAGTCTCCGGGGGATTACAATATTTGCCTTACAACTATGAATAATTGCGGGGCCGATACAATTTGCGATGTACTGCATTTGTCGACTGTGTCCATTCCGGAAAGCAGGGAAGAATCATTCGTAATTTACCCCAACCCGGCAAGGGATAAAGTATTTATACAGTTAGCGGTCTATGGGGAAGTTGAAATCAGCCTCTTTGACCCCAGTGGTAAAGAGGTCTTGCATCAAAACCGGGAAGCCGCTGTTGATGAGCCGGTTACACTGGATATTACAGGAGTCATTCCGGGTATCTATTTTGTAAGGATGATATCAGATACGGATATTTCAATGCAAAAACTTTTGATCACGAAATGAATTTAACTTATATAATGTCTACTTTTAATTGGCAACAGATTAAAACATACCTATCATGAAATGCTCCAAAATAATTATTGCAGCTTGTTTCAGTTTAATCTTAAGCAATTCCTTTTCACAGGATACACTTGTCCTGCAGCCCGGGCCTGAAGGCAAGGATGCACAGATAAATTCGATTAACCATGATAATAATTATGGTAATACACCAGTCTTAAAAAGTATGGCATGGACGCATTCAGGGGTTCCTGGACAGCACCGGGGCATTCTTGATTTTGATCTCTCCTTTATTTCCCCTGGATCTACCATTCTCCATGCCAGCCTGGACCTGTACTTCAAATCATTTGAACCTAACGGCCAGAATCATTCTGAGGATAATGCATCCTACCTGCTGAAAATCACCGAGCCCTGGGATGAAAATGTGGTTACCTGGGACAACCAGCCTTCTACAACGCTTGAAGATGCTGTTATTCTCCCTTCAAGCACCGATCCGGAGCAGGATTACCCCGGTATCGATGTGACCGCTTTAATGCAAATGAAGGTATCAGACCCGGAAAACAACCATGGCCTGTTACTGAAACTGGTCACCGAACAATATTACCGTTGCATGCTGTTTGCTTCCGGCGATTGCGATGAACCTGAAAAAAGGCCAAGGTTGGAGATAATTTACATAGGCTGCATTGTCCCGACAGTTGACTTCGATTACGAGATTACCGGCCAGTCGGCGAGCTTTACCGGCATATCCCCTACGGCAACTGAATGGCACTGGGATTTCGGGGATGGTGATACTTCAAATGTCCAGTATCCGGAGCATATCTACGAAGAGGCGGGAATTTACCAGGTTTGCCTGACGGTTGAAGATACCTGCTATTTTGCTGAATATTGCGAGGAAATTGAGATCTGCACAGGGCCTCCTGTTGCGGGATTTACATATGATGCCGCTGATCTGGACGTCTTTTTTCAAAATACGACAGATCTTGCTCATGCATATTACTGGGATTTCGGCGATGGCTATTTCTCCGACCTTAGCGATCCCTGGCATAATTACCAGGAATCGGGTGTTTACCAGGTATGCCTGACAAGCTGGAACAATTGCGGTACCGATTCGGCTTGCCAATGGATTGAATTATGCGCCAGGCCGGCTTCGGACTTCAGCTTTTCTATTGAAGATTTAATGGCTTTGTTCGAAGATCAGTCAGAAGGGGCTGAATCCTGGTACTGGGATTTCGGGGATGGCTATTATTCAGATCTCCAAAACCCGGTCCATATTTATGATACTCCTGAAAATTACAAAGTCTGCCTGACGACCTGGAACGAATGCGGCGCCGACACGGCCTGTGAAATGCTCTATATATCGGCTGTTTCCGTTCCCGAGAACGAAGCAGGGGCATTCACAATCTACCCGAATCCTGCAAAGGATAAGGTATTCATTAAATCTGCTTTTTCCGGAAAACTTGAAATCAGCTTATCTGATCTGAACGGGAAGATAGTCTATAATGAAGAAAAGGATTCAAATATCGGCGATTTGATCCGGATCAATCTCGATGGTCTTGACTCAGGAATTTATGTTATCAGGCTGGATTCCGGATCGGATCATTCATTTGGTAAACTGGTTGTAATGAAATAGTTGAGCTCTCTCCGAAAAGCATTATTATGGCCACAAAAGCACTAAAACACTAAATAACACTAAAGTTATTGACTTAATAATCTGTTTTTTGTGACATTTTGTGTTTTGGTGTTTTTGTGGCATATTTTAAAAATCCGTGTAAATCCGTTGCATCCGTGTCATCCGCGTGCCATGAAAAAGCAGGCACCCTGGAAATCCAAATATTAATAAACCGCAATCTTAGACACCCCTAAAGAAGCCTTTCCTTCTTTATTTTCAGCCTGTACCGACAGCAGATATACTCCCCGGTTGATGTCCCCGGTTTGCATGGTAAATTCATTTGTCCCTTTTTCAAGCCATACATCTTCGGAATAAAGCACCCTGCCTGAAATATCCATGATCCGGATAATCCCATGGCCTGAAAATGAAGTATTGAAAGAGACTTTAACCGCGTCGGCCACAGGGTTAGGGTAAACCGCTATCCCGTGGCCAGCCTGATTTTCACTAATCCCAATGGGGCCTTCCACGGCAATTTCAATACTATCCATCTTTGAATAGCCCCCATCGGTAACGGTGACGATATAGGTTGTAGTGACCAGCGGGCTAACCACCGGGCTTTTCAGGGTAGAAGTAAACCCCGGCGGAATTGAGGCCCAGCTAAAGGAATAAGCCTCGGAACAGCCGAAAACGATGGCATTTAAAATGGTTGAACAGCCGCTGCAGACGGTATCGTCTTCTGCTTCGAGGATGATGTGCAGGTCCTGGACATGAAGCATGCAAAGCACTGCCAGCTCAGGGGTTAGCGGGTCGTTGCTGCTAATGACAAAGTCGGCCAGGTAATTATTGATAGGAAGGCCTGATGAATTGAAGTTAAATTCGATGATGCTGGTATCGTCCGGCTCTATCACTCCGCTGAGCGGGGAAGCCGTAGCCCAGCCGACAGTATCCGGTGAGAAGGCACCGGTAAAAATCAAGGTTTCATCCCCGAGGTTGAGCACATTTAAATACCTGGTAAACGTGCTTTCCTGGCAGATCTGCTGGTGGATCTGAGGAGGATAGGTATCGATCTGCGGGCCGTCAGACTGGCCGTGGCCATTCAAAGAAACTACAAGCAGGAAGGGGATTGGGAATAAATATCTTCTCATCTAGATAATTAATTTTAAGGCGCTAAATTATATAAAAAACCCCTGTTCAATGAATTAAACAGGGGCCCTTTTAATTGAAGTATCAGATTTCCTTTAGAGGAATCAGGGATTTAAGATATTTAGCGTACCTCCCGGCTGGACGATAATACTTGCTCCCGTACCGACAGTCATATTGTAGCAACTGACCACCTGGGCAGCTGAAATCACCGGGAATATATCAGGATTGGAGACCGGATCCGCAGGAATGATAACCTTTATGGTTGCATCCGGAACAAGTCCTTTGTCCCAGTTACCTGGATTGTTCCAATCGGAGTCAACACTTCCTGTCCAGGTGTATGGGGTATACCCGATCGATACATCATCAATAGCTACAGGAGGCTGGAGTCCAGTGTTGTCATCATTTACCCAAGAAAATACCACCCTTTTGCTACTGCCGGTGAGTGTCCCTGAAAGATCAATACTGACTTCAGTCCATGCACCCTGCAGATTGTAAGTTAACCCAACCTGGCCGGCAAGAAGCTCTGTTCCAGAGGTTGGTGAAGTTGTAGGATCCACAACATAGGCCTTCAGATAATCCCAGAAGGTTGGATCAACTCCCTCACCCTGACCTTTCCACCAGAATTTGAGGGTATAACCTCCTAGTCCACCGGTAAAGGAAATATCCCGGTAAATATGTACAATACTTGGTGCATCAATATTATAAGCGTTTGTTACACCGCCGTCATCTGAAATATATGCAGATTGCGTTCCATTGTGAGCTGTTGCGGTTCCTACTTCCCATTTGTTAGGTTGCGCACCATTAACAACTGTCCAGTTATCAGGCCAGGTTTCAAAAGTTTCTGTAAACGGAACCGCTGCCGGCAATTGGCCAGTTGTAAAGGTAACTGGTCCGGACCATAAGCTCATACTGGTTTTTGGCAGGCATTCATGTACGATGAGACCACCGGTCATTAAAGGGTTCCACCAGGCCAGAAGGGGTGAACCCGGAGGAGGCGACAAAGGTATTTGTTCAATCAGAATATTCTCTCCCCAAATATCAATGGAGACCCATTCAGGATTGTAATCAGGAATGATGAAATAGAGTTCAATCCATTGCGCAGGTCCTGGCACGATTATTCCTGGTCCGTTAACCGGTGACCTGTGGATAAATGCTTCATCTGTCGCTGTAGGGAATCCTGGTCCGTCCCAGGCTGTATCACTCCAGTTGATGACATAGCTAAGCATTCCCGGATCAGCTCCATTTAATGACTGTATCCAGAAGCCCATCCTGATTTTTTTCATACGTGAGGTATCGACAGGATCGTTATAGAACCAGATATTCCACCAATCAAATCCGCCCGGTGCCTGGTCATAAAGCCACCATACTCCGTCTTCACCAGTTTCATCAAAAGTACCACCGCTTAAAGGCGGGACAAGATTACCAGGGGCATCCATTGCCATCCAGAAATTATCAACCTTTGGGGTTTCAAAACCACAATCCGTCCTTACATAATATCCATAGGGGGTATTAGGCTCGAGATCTGAGACGGAATATGGCGAGCTGACACCTGACACTACCTGGCCATCAAACGGGTCGGATCCCGGTCCGAAAAAGACATCGAAAAATGAATCAATCGGTGGCCCGCTCCAGTTCAATGTAGCTGATGATGTAGTAATATTTGATGTAAAAAGGTCTGTTGGGGCAGGGCAGGCGACCGTTTCCTGTACCTTGAAATTATCGAATGCAAGATCATAATCACCAGAAATCCAGTTCCCTACAATTTTGATTTTAATATTCTCACCTGGATAGGATGATAAATCATAAAGCTTACTCTGCCAACCTGCAGTACCATCATTCGTTACAGTTTCAATTACTGTATAAGTTGCCCCATAATCTGTTGAAATGGAGATGACATAATTACCTGATCCCAAAGCAGGAGGGTCATACGGTGATGAGTAATTGGCCAATTTAAAATCAAATGTCAATTCCATTGCACCTATGACCGGGCCAATATTTACTGTGGTAAAAGTACCTGTCGCTGCCGATGACCACAGGTTTTTATAAATATTATTTCCCGGATTTCCGGTAACGCCCCTGGTTGATCCTATTGTCCACCCGGTAATGCTCCAACCGGTTGGGGTTGAGGTAGTCAGGAAACCTTCTTCATAAGGAATAGGACTAACTAATTCGGTGGTAAAAGTATTCGGGCCAATCCATAAACTCACGTCGGTATTGTCTTGACCACAATCCCTGCGGACGTACCAATCGTATGTTGTATTTGATGTTCCACCTGCCCAGGTATAAGGATTCTGGGAAGCAATCACATCATTTACAGTAGGTGTCGTTCCGGCCACAGGTATTGGATCTCCACCCGGGACAATATAAAGGTCCCAATAGGTACCGCCGGCATCTGTCCAGGCCAAATCGGCTCCAATATCGGTTTTGTTACTGATTGACTGGCTTGTAGGTGCAGGACATCCTACAAATAGCCCGTTTTCGTAAGCTCCCATACTGGGATTGGAAACGCTTCTGGTAACACTCAGGATATCAGTGGTGATCCCTGAAATTGGTGTCCCTGCTGCAAGAACTGGTGAACCAGTATTCGGTTGAAGATTGGTATTTGAGACAAACGACGGATCAGCAGCTATTGAATTTGCATCCTGGCCTGTTGCAGTTTGCCAGGCAGTAAGATTTGCCTGTATGCCGCCAAGGTAACCCGTATTGGGATTGATCCCATCAACCTGGTAATCATTGTAATTAATAAAGGTGAATGCAGTATTAGCTGAGGCACAATAAACCGCATACGTTTTATTTCCGGTACCGGAAACAGGCTGCATCGAGTTTTTAAAAATATTGTCCCTGATATCAAGTAAGGTAATTCCCGAATAAATAGATAGACAGGAGCTATAACTCAGATCGGTAGAAGACAAAGTTGATCCGACCATGTTGATCGAGTTATAATAAACTTTACAATTGCCCCCGCTATATATATAGATTCCGGTTGGATTATAATTTTGAAGGGCTGGATCTCCATCACCTTTAATGTTATGAATACAATTATTGTATATTAAAGTAGGAGTTGTGGCATCTGAACCGAAATAAATGCCATAGCATCCATATCCAGTAGTACCAGTGTAATAAAAATCATGGATAGTATTTTCCCTGATAGTAGTATTAGTCGAAGCTGCCATAATATATATACCAGCCTGGTAATAGTTGGTATTGCCGGAAGGGGCGCCCATGATTTCATTGCCCTTAATCAAAGTATTATCTACATAATTTAAAACGATTCCACGGTACTGGATTGCCGAAGCGTCACTTGTGGAACCTATGATATTGTTGGTAATCTGTCCGTTGGTGGCAGGTGAGCCTGAAACACCGACAAACTGTATCCCATACCGGGCACTGAAAATGCTGTTGTGATCGATTATTATATTATTATATCCCCCACCTGAAGCATTTAAAATAATGGCATAAGTCGAATTAGTCACCTGGCTGCTGGCTTTAATCAGGCAATTTTTTATAGTGCAATTGCTTGCAGGATTGCCACTTAGATTAAAAACGCCGATAGCATAAGCAAGGGCAACAGTATTGGTATTCTCCAAGGTAAGGCTTTTATCGCTGCCTCCGCTGTTGGAGCCGTCAATGATGACATAGTCGGCGCCATATAGGACGATGATTCCCGTAGCGGGAGCACCTGTAACTGTGGATGTGACCCCGGATTTTGGTTTAATGGTAACCGTATTGGTTGGACTGCTTCCGGGATTAGGATAAATAATAATGGGAAAAGTTTCTGAAGCAGAATAAGTGGCATCCCAAAGTTCAAAAGTAACCGGGGCGATGACTTCTTTTGCATTCAGATCAGTGATAGCTGCTGTTAATGTTGTATACGTCTGTCCGACACCAACTGAATAAGTACCTGATAATGTTCCAATGATAGTATAGCTGTATGGCGTTGTAGGAGGCGTGCTGCAAGCCGGCGGATCATATGTAAAGCCGGCAGCTCCTGCAGAAGGACTGGAACCGATATTTGGCACCGGTACCACTACATCCTGGGCAACAATATAATAAGTTACAACATCCCCGGTCACAACACCCGAACCAAATGTGAAATCATATTGACTGCCGCTGATATAGCTTGCCTGGACAGGCGTCTGAGAAACGGCATTAATATACCAGTATAATACAGGAAGACCGATACCGGCCGTTGGTACACCGCTAGCATCAGTTATTGTGACACTGAGGGTCCTGCTGCCTGTTCCGGAGGTATTTGGAAGTGGTGATAAAGTGAAGTTTGGTGGTGTTAAATCTAACGGCACACCTGTAAATTCATCTGCACCAATATCAGGGGTAGATACGTTTCTTGTATCTCCATCATAGTCAGTCGTGATACCGGTTACAGGAATACCACCGCTTTCTATCTGGGTGCTTATTGAGGTATTAATATGTAAGTAATTAGTATTGCTTCCAACTGTACTGACATAATTTGGATCTTCTGAGAAGGATGCGCTTTCCCTTGGAGCTACCAGGGTTTTAAATGTGCCTATGGTTTGGTATGATGTTGTTCCATCATAAAAAATTACATGAGTTGCATCAGGGGTACCGGCATATAACAAATTATTATTTGAGGAAGATGTATAATTTGTTAATGAGGTTGAAGATCTTTGATAGGCTACAGTTAACCCGGTACCTGCCGGTGTGGATTCATTGTCGATTATATTGTCCTTAAGAGTTAATGCAGCCGTTGTAGCTGTTGTTGAAGTTGTCGCAAACAAGCCACAGGTGCTGAAGTTTGTTCCTGTTGAGATTGCGTTTAGAAAGATGGTATTGAATGAAACATTTACACTTGAAGATGATGTAGTGGTTGTGATGTTTATCCCTCTGACTGAAGGTGAAGTCGGACCTGAGGAGCTGGCCGAAGGCGCCTTGATATCACCGATCAGGTTATTATAGATATTTGCTATTCCGGCAGTACTAAGGGAATACAGTAATAGCCCGGAAACAGTAGGTGCCCCGGTAGATGTGCTCTGGATGTTGTATACTTTATTATTAAATACATTTGGGGAGCTTAAATAATTGTATATCCCTGCAATAGTAGTACCAGCCCCGGAAATTCCATATACCGTATTATATGACATTGTTCTTGTACCGGCTGCTGTCCAAGCATAAATCCCATAAACAATTCCGGTGCCATTATGCGTCAGTCCACTTACTGTATTATAATTAAAATTTTCGTTGGTCGGGGAAGCACCATTATAAATACCATACATTGCGCCAGTACCTGTTGTCTTTATACACGTAAGCATCGAAACTGTATTATTATTGACCGCAACAGTGGTCCCTGCACTTTGAATGCCATACATAGTGCATGAGGCACCTGTACCATCAATACTCATGCTGGATATACTATTATTACTTACCGTCTGGTTTGTGCCTGAAGAGGTGTAAATGCCTATGGTTGTACCTCCTGTTGTACCCGTACGTGCTATATTATCAATTGTGTTATAGTTCGCTGTAATATTAGTTGCTGAGCCCGAGCTATATATAGGGTATAATGCACCTGATCCTGTAAGTCCACTTGCGCTGTATGTCAATCCGTTAATAACATTATCATTGATATTGACATTTGCCGCCGAAGCCGTATTATAAATGCCATAAAATACACCTGATGTGGCGGTAAGATAATCACCGGTAAGTTCATTGTTGTTAATATTTACCGTGTTACTTGCTGCGGTTGATCCAATGGCATTTTCAATGAAAGCAACTTGTGAAGTTGTTCCTCCACCTTTAATAGTTAAGTTGTTAAAAGTGATATTGGCATTGGCACTCGTGCCTGCCTGTGCATAAATACCCCTAAGTGTAGAAACATGATTTACGCCTGAGCCGTTATTATTATTAATCGTATTGTAAGAAATATTGACTCCCCACTGATTATTAGCGCGTACTGCAGCAGCGGGATTTAGAGCTGATGTAGCGCCCCCATAATTTAATATCTGATTTCCGGTCGATGGATCGGTACCTCCTA
Source organism: uncultured Bacteroidales bacterium (assembly GCA_964371595.1). Classification (GTDB taxonomy): domain Bacteria; phylum Bacteroidota; class Bacteroidia; order Bacteroidales; family JAGOPY01; genus JAGOPY01. The sequence continues at coordinate 29,228 of CAYJNJ010000004.1, forward strand.
CATCATTCCCTGTATCGCCAAGTGTAAAGGGAGTTGTAGCAGCATATCCGTATAAAACGATACCATAATTACAATTCTGAAGAACATTGCTGTAAAAACGATTATTGGAATTTGTACCCGATGCAGTAGTTGGTGTTACGGCAGTCGTTTGCGTAGTAACTAAGGCATTTATGAGGTTAATCGCTTTTGATCCTTCTGCTGAAGGTCCGCCTCCGGAATCATTATTAACTCTACTCAATGTTATCACGCAATTAACTATTGTATTATACTGACAACCATTGGCATCACTTGCTTTAAACATCGCATATCCATACTCCATAGTCGCAGGATTTGTAGAATTAGGATCGTAAAGATCAATCCCATCAATTGTAACATAATCAGAGCCGACAAAATTCCAAATCCCATCCTGAATTGCGGCTGAAGGAGTATTAGTACCAACATTTGCTGTGATCAAAGGATTTGCCCCAGCCCCGCTCTTTTGAAATATAATTGGATCGCTCCCAGTACCTGTTGCGGTAAGGGAAATTGGAGCCGTAATAGATTCCGTATGCCCTGCGGCCACATTAAATGTAACTCCGCCGCTTCCCACACCGACTGCATTTAAGGCTGTAACTGCTGAAGCAATATCTGCATAATCCCCTGGGATTGACTTTGTTCCGGATAATTGTCCAAACATAAATTGGCATAAAAACACCAAACTGGCTAGTGTAATCAGTCGTCTCATAAGTTAAGTTTTTGGTTTATTTTAAATAAAATATTTCCTAAGGCAAAAAAATGGCAAAACTTTCCCGAAACTTATGGGAATCAACTGAATGTAGCAAATCTTGGCATAAAAACAGATGGGGTTTTCATGACTTGGGCTTTTTCCACGAATATTCAAAAATAGAAAATTATTTCAATATTATTAACAATGCGCGAAATATTGTTAATAATTTATAAAGATTTCATTTTGAGATAAATTTCAAACGGATTACGGTTGTGAAGGCTCCTCCGGGGGTGATGTATCGGACTGCTGAAGGTCCCTGCCCAATCGTATTAAAACCATCGTAAGCGGCACCCCCAGCACGGTTCCGGGCATCCCAAGTATCCAACCCCATACCAGCAAAGAAAGGAAGGTGGTAAGCAGTGAAATATTCAGGCCCTCTTTCATGAAAATCGGCCTTACGACATTCTCCACGAGGGCATTGATCAGCCAGAATCCCAGGATCACCACCAGCACCTGCCATCCGCCAAGCATGAGCAAGGCAATCAATGCAGGAGGGATTATCGATAACAGGAAACCAATGTTCGGGACAAAACTCATCAAAAAAGATAAAAACGCCCACAAAAAAGGAAAATCAACGCCAAGGATCACAAGGAGGATAAAATTAGCTACACCAGTGATCACACCGGTAAATGCAGTGATGTTAACGTATTTCCGCAGGTCCTTGCTGATACCCCTCAGCCATTGAAGGTGGATGACCTCTTCCCGCTTTCCATTGCGCGTATCGGAATAATATCCGACCAGCTCAATGATCATGAAGACTAAAAGCATGACGATTATAAATGATGAACTTAACAGTTTCGTCAATCCGCCTAAGATCTTACCCGAGATGGAAACCACTTTTTCAGGACTGATACTGAATTTTTTGACCAGGTCCGGAATATTCAGGTTCTGGCTTTCCGCAAACTCCTCAAAGTTGGCGTATATTTCCCTGAAGCGTTGTTCATACTCCGGGATGCTGTCGATCAGACTGGCAATCGAAGAAGCCAGGAGGGCTGTCACCAGGAAACTCACGATGAGGACCACTATAATTGAGATCAGTATCGCCAGGCCTTTCGGCATCCCCTTTTTGATCAGCCATTCAGGCATGGGCGTAATGCAGAGGGCAAATAAATACGCCAGCAGGATCTGGTTGATTATCCCCGCCCCGTATTTCATCCCGGCAATGATGATCACAACAGCCGCGGCACTGATAAGATACTGGTGGATTGGTTTCATGGCATTTCAGGATTAAAATGAAATGCTAAGATAAAATAATATTTAATTTGATAAATTTTGCTCCGACGGGTAAATCCGTCGGATATCAAACTTTCCTGGTTTTACCTGTCAGCGTCCGCAGGACCTGACAGGGTTAAAGCGACAAGTTCCTTCCACAGCTTCTCCTCCGGCACCGGAGCCGTGACTTTGATCATTTCTTTACTTACGGGATGGATGAATTCGATATACCGCGAATGAAGGCTGATCGACCCGTCGGGATTGGAGCGCGGCGCCCCGTATTTCAGGTCGCCTTTGATCGGGCTGCCGATGGCGGCAAGCTGCGCCCTGATCTGGTGATGGCGGCCGGTAAGAAGTTCAACCTCGAGAAGGTCATAACGGTCGCCGGAAGCAATTTTCCTGTACCTGAGCTCCGCCTTCTGCCGGCCTTCTCCCGGGGTATCGTAAGCATATGACTTATTCTGCTTTTCGTTCCGCGTAAGAAAATGCGTTAGGTGGAGCCATTCAGAAGTTGGACAATTGGACAATTGGACAATTGGACAAATTAACCTACCTTTTGTGTCCAACTGTCCAACTGTCAACTGTCCAACTAAAGCCCAGTAAACCTTCCTTACCTCCCTGCCCTTAAACATCTCATTCATCCTTGCCAGCGCCTTGCTGGTGCGTGCAAAAATGACGGCGCCGCTCACCGGCCGGTCGAGGCGGTGCACCACGCCAAGGAAAACCGCCCCCGGCTTATTGTACTTTTCTTTAATGTATAGCTTGAGTGTCTCAACCAAAGGCTCGTCGCCGGTCTTGTCACCCTGCACGATCTCACCCGGCCGCTTGTTTACTATCAGCAGGTGGTTGTCTTCGAATAGCACAACCTCACCCCCTTTGACCCCCTGCCCCCTATTCCCCCTCTCCAATATGGAGAGGGGGACAGGGGGTGAGGTCTTTGGACTAATACTGCTCCCTCTCATTCGGAAAATCCTGTGCTTTCACATCGTTGATGTAAGCATGTACCGAGCCTTTGATCTCGTCGGCGAGGTTATGGTAACGACGCAGGAAGCGTGGGGAGAATTTCGTATTGATGCCAAGCATATCGTGCAGCACCAGCACCTGGCCGTCGACCTGGGGACCGGCGCCAATGCCTATGGTCGGGATCTTTACGCTTTCAGTTACTTCTTTAGCCAGCCTGGCAGGGATCTTCTCCAGGACGAGTGCAAAACAACCGGCCTGCTCGAGCAATTCGGCGTCCCTCTTAAGCTTGGAGGCTTCAGCATCTTCTGTGGCCCTCACAACATAGGTCCCGAACTTGTTGATGGACTGCGGGGTCAGCCCCAGGTGGCCCATCACCGGGATACCGGCGGAAAGTATGCGGTCGATCGATTCCAGGACCTCTTTCCCTCCTTCCATCTTCACGGCGTTGGCGCCCGATTCTTTCATGATCCGGATCGCCGAGTTCAGCGCTTCCTTGGAATTGCCCTGGTAGGTGCCGAAGGGCAGGTCGACAACCACGAGGGCCCGCCGCACCGCACGCATCACCGAAGAAGCGTGATAGATCATCTGGTCAAGGGTGATAGGGAGGGTGGTGCTGTGGCCGGCCATCACATTGGAAGCCGAATCACCGACAAGGATCACATCGATCCCGGCTTCGTCAAGAAGGGTTGCAAAAGAAAAGTCGTATGCAGTCAGCATGGCGATCTTCTCCCCTTTCAGCTTCATTTCCTGCAATACATGGGTCGTTATCTTGGCATATTTTCTTGAGTCTGGTAGCATAAAAATGATTTTTCAGCGTTAGAAGTATGCAAAGTTAACAACAATTAATTCTATCCTATTGCTAAAATATTGGTTAATAAGCTAATTTTGCGGCCTATTCTAATTCTATGAAGACTTTTAAGATCCTGCTCCTCTCGCTTTTGATCTTCCTGGCTTGGTCATGTGAAGAAGATTTCGACATTAATGCCCCTTACCAGGATATTACTGTGGTTTACGGGCTACTTGACCAGGGTGTTGACACCATCTACCTGAAGATTAACAAGGCATTCCTGGGTGACGGGAACGTTATGGAAATGGCCAAAATAGCGGATTCAAGCACTTATGTCAACGGGTTGCAGGCGGTTGTCGAAGAATGGGAAAACAGCGCAATGGTCAATTCTTACCAGCTTGATACAATTACCCTCGGCGGGAAAGAAGAAGGGATTTTCAGCAACCCATACCAGATCATTTATTATGCCCCGTTCGAGCCAGATGCTTCCATGACTTACAGGCTGAAGATCAATGTAAACGGCAGGCAGATCGAGAGCGAAACAGAGCTGGTCAATAATTTCACTATCAGTTCGCCCAGTGCAGGATCACCATTCGTTAAGTTCAGACCGGGTTTCGATTCGAATATTGAATGGGAATCGGCAAAGAACGGAAAGAGATATGAAGTGGTCATCCGGTTTAAATATAAAGAAGTCCTTCTCGACAGCCCGGATACTATATATACCTATGTTGACTGGGCACTGGGAACTAAAAAATCGGTCCAGGTTACAGGTGGTGAGGATATGGAGGTTACATACAGCAACGATGGATTCTATAATTTTATCTCAAATGAGATCCCTTACGAGGATGCCGCTGCAGAAGCCAATGTAAAGAACCGGTATACGAATGACGTGGATTTCATCATTTCGGTGGCGGCCCTGGATTTCAATACCTACCTCGAAGTCAATGAGCCTTCCAACAGCATCATCCAGGACAGGCCCGAATTCACGAATATCAGCAATGGCACCGGCCTGTTCTCGAGCCGGTTCAAGAATATCAGGACGAAAAAGCTGGCCCCCGAATCAATCAATACAATCGTGTCTACCCTACCCGAACTGAAGTTCGTTTACTGATCAGATTTTCTCACTTACCGACGTATATAGTGTCTGTGCTCCGACGGGTAAATCCGTCGGCTATGATGTATTATGACTTTTTGTCACAAGATGGCAGAAGGGCAACTGTGGCATAATGATTGACATTCCGAACAAGAAATTTCTATTTTTTCTTAACAGCATTTAATATAAAGTATATGGGAAAGATCATCGGAATAGACCTTGGGACAACAAATTCCTGCGTTTCAGTAATGGAAGGAAATGAGCCTGTTGTAATACCTAACAGTGAAGGACGACGCACAACGCCGTCAATTGTGGCATTTACCGACAACAACGAACGTAAAGTGGGTGACCCGGCAAAGCGCCAGGCCATCACCAACCCCAAAAGGACAGTATATTCCATCAAACGATTCATGGGAGAGACTTTCGACCAGGTTTCAACAGAAATAAAAAGGGTGACTTATGAAGTGACCCGTGGAGATAACAACACCCCCCGCATTAAAATTGACGACCGCTTTTATTCCCCGCAGGAAATCTCAGCAATGGTTTTACAGAAAATGAAAAAGACCGCTGAAGATTACCTCGGGCAATCAGTTTCCGAAGCCGTGATCACGGTTCCGGCCTATTTCAGCGATTCACAGCGCCAGGCCACCAAAGAAGCCGGCGAGATCGCAGGCCTGAAGGTCCGCAGGATCATCAATGAGCCTACCGCAGCCGCGCTGGCTTATGGCCTCGACAAGAAAAACAAAGACATCAAGGTCGCCGTTTTTGACCTCGGCGGCGGGACCTTCGATATTTCGGTCCTTGAACTCGGCGATGGCATCTTCGAAGTGAAATCCACTAACGGAAATACCCATCTCGGAGGAGACGATTTCGACCAGACGATCATCGACTGGCTGGCGGATGAGTTTAAGAGCGAAGAAGGCCTCGACCTGCGCAAAGACGCCATGGCGCTGCAACGTCTGAAAGAAGCTGCAGAAAAAGCCAAGATTGAGCTTTCCAGTTCAACTGAAACAGAAATCAATCTGCCTTATATCATGCCGGTCGACGGTGTGCCGAAGCACCTTGTGAGAAAGCTCACACGCTCGAAGTTCGAACAGCTGATCGACAAGTACGTCCAGATGACCGTCGAACCCTGCCGCAAGGCATTAGCTGACGCAGGAATGAAGCCTGCCGATGTCGATGAAGTGATCCTGGTCGGCGGTTCCACCCGTATACCGGTCATCCAGAAGATCGTTAAGGAATTTTTCGGTAAAGACCCTTCCAAAGGGGTAAACCCTGATGAAGTAGTCGCAGTAGGCGCTGCCATCCAGGGAGGTGTGCTCACGGGCGAGGTTAAAGATGTGCTTTTACTCGACGTAACCCCGCTTTCACTCGGGATTGAAACGCTCGGCGGTGTTTTCACAAGGCTGATCGAATCCAACACTACCATCCCGACCAAAAAATCGGAAGTTTTCTCAACGGCATCCGACAGCCAGACATCGGTGGAAATCCACGTCCTCCAGGGCGAACGCCCGATGGCATCGCAGAACAAGAGTATCGGAAGGTTCCATCTCGACGGCATCCCGCCGGCACCCAGGGGTATCCCGCAGGTTGAAGTCACTTTCGACATCGATGCCAACGGTATCCTTCATGTGGCCGCCAAGGACAAAGCAACCGGGCGTTCCCAGCAGATCAGGATCGAAGCCTCTTCCGGCTTGAACCAGGCCGAAATTGACCGGATGAAAAAGGAAGCAGAGGAAAATGCCGAATCCGACAGGAAGGCAAGGGAAAGCGTGGATAAGCTCAATGCAGCAGACGCACTCATCTTCCAGACGGAAAAGCAACTTAAAGAATATGGCGATAAAATTCCCGAAAGCTTTAAAGGCGACCTCGAAATCGCCCTTGGACAGCTTAAGGAAGCCCATAAAAGCCAGGATATTGCAGCTATCGATGCTGCGATGGCCAACCTGAATGAAAAATGGCAAAAAGCCAGCACCGAGATGTACCAGGGAGCACAGTCCTCGCAGCAGCAACCCGGACAGGAACCTGAACAGGGTCCCGGAAAGCAGGAAGGAAGCAAAAACGACGGCGAAGTTACTGACGTCGATTTTGAAGAAGTTAAATAAGCTTCACACTGCAATAAAACCCGCATAATATTACCTTTGTGATATGCGTTTTATTGCCGGATGAAGAAACTTCTAAGCATACTGTCCCTCCTGCTGTCCCTTGCGGGCAACAGCCAGACCGGTGTCGTAAGGCTTGAGTTTGAAGCCGCTATCAACAGTGATATTTATGAAATGGTACCCCTGGACAACCAGGGGTTCCTTGTTTTCTATGAGACCACGGAAAAGGTCGGTGAAGAAAGCAAGTACTGGTTCTTCCAGTTTTTCGGGCCTACCTTTGAAGAGATATGGAAAGCCAACGTACCTGTTCTGGCAGGCGCAAACTACCAGGATTATTCAAGGTCCGATTCATTGCTCCAGCTCTTCTTCCTGAATGATGGCAAAGTAAAATCTGGGAAGGATAATTTCCAGCTTCTTACAATAGATCTTAAAAACCAGGTTTCATATGAAACCAGGGGCAGTGTGCCGTCTGAAAGCACTTTTGCGAGGTTCTGCGTAGATGGGACGAAGGTTTTCTTCGGCCTTAATTTAAAAAACGAGCAGGCCTCGATTTTTGCGATCGACCCTGATTCCGCAATAATAAGCGAATTCAGGGTCACCTACCCGGATCAGAATATCATTGAAGACCTGTATTTCGACAAATACACCGGGCACCTGGTGAGTATCGTCAGCAATTATCTTTCACGGAAACAAAACAAGATGAATTTTCTTGCTTTGTCGGCAGATGCCACTTTTCTGTACGATCTCGAAATTTATCCTGTCATTGCCGGGAAATACCTGAATTCAGGGCGGATCACAATGACCGACAGTTCAAATTATATGGTTACCGGTACTTACGGGGGCATTGCTTCGAAGATGCCGGCAGCAAACGAATATTTCGGCGAAGAGTCGTCAGGCGTATTCGCCACCCTGATCAGCAACCGGAAGCAGGCCTTCATGAATTACTACAACTTTACGGAATTCAGGAACCTGAGGGCGGGTGTCAGCGCAAGGGATTATTACCGCCTGCAGAAAAAGAGTCAGCGGGAATCGCCCGAATATTCAATGAATTACGAACTGCTGCTCCATCAACCCGAATTGCGTGACAGCATCATAGTAATGATGATGGATGCTTATTACCCTGAATTCCGGACCGTTAGCGATGTTTCTTACGATTACTGGGGCAGGCCCGTAACGCATACTTATTCCGTGTTCGACGGTTTCAGGTTCTTTAATTCGATACTGACCGGGTTCAACCTGAAGGGTGAACTTACCTGGGACAACAGCCTGGAGCTCAATATTGCCCCAACAACCCACCTGGATAAAAAAGCGGCTTACTTTTTCGATGGCGAGCCGGCAATTTTATTCTATAACGACGGGTCGAAGATCGCCTACCGGATCTGCAGGGAAAATGCCGAACTGGAGCCGTTTACCAAACTTGACCTTGAAACGTCACAGCTTGGCGACAAGATCACGGCCGTGGGGCGGAACCGCCTGATCCACTGGTACGGATATAATTTCCTTGCTTTCGGCTATCACACGATCCAGAACAATTTGCTCCCGGATAAAAACGAGCGGACGGTCTTTTATATCAACAAGATCTCACTTGAGTAATTTTACGGAAAAGGCCAGGTTCGCGGGAAGGTTTGCTGAATTCCTCCTTCATTCCGGAAACCGTCACCGGATCCATTCCCCATTCCTATATTCGCTCATCGCAGTGGTAGTCAGGCGGGATAAGCCGGTTGAAGGCGGGGACAGGATAGAAAAGATCAGGAAAGCATGCCTGCATAGCAATGAGACCATTCAAAAGACCGATTACGGGACCAGTGGCAAAGGCATCCAGGGAGCGACTTACGACATCAGCATAAAAGAAATAGCATCCGCTTCTCTCACCCCGGCAAGAATGGCGCGAAGGCTGAACAGGCTGGCTGTGTATATGAAGGCTGAAAGGATCCTTGAAATCGGCACCTCACTTGGGATCACCGCTTCCTACCTGGCAATGTCAAATCCCGGGGCCAGGATAATTACCCTGGAAGGATGTCCTTCACTGAGCCGTATCGCCAGGGGCCACTTTGCCCAACTGGGCCTGGCAAATATTGAGCTGATGGAAGGGCGGTTTGAAGACACGATGGAGGCAGCATTGAAAAGTCTTGGCAGCACCGACCTGGTCTATATCGACGGGAACCACCGCAAGGAGGCTTTTCTTGAATATTTTGACCTGTGTTTGAACTATACCGGTAATAATACAGTTATAGTATGTGATGATATCCATGCTTCAAAAGGCATGGAAGAAGCCTGGGAGCAGGTCATTCAAAGAGCGGAAGTTACGGTAAGCCTCGACTTTTTTTACAGCGGCTGGGTCTTCTTCCGCAAAGAATCATCCAGGGAGCATTTCAGGCTCAGGTATATCTAAATGTTTTTTACATTTGTCTGAACGATAATGGCAACGATGAATAATGAAGTGATCCGGCTGGTGGACATCACCCGCCATTTTAAAGTAGGGCTCGAGGTAGTCCAGGCACTGCGAGGTATTACAATAGAAATCAAAAAGAATGAATTCGTTGCTTTGATGGGGGCATCCGGTTCAGGAAAATCAACCCTGATGAACCTGGTCGGTTGCCTTGATACTCCTACATCGGGGCAGTATTTCCTTAGCGGGCATGATGTAAGCAAACTGGATGATAACCAGCTTGCCGAGATCAGGAATAAAGAAATTGGTTTTATCTTCCAGACTTTCAATCTTTTACCCCGGTCCACAGCGTTGGAGAATGTCATGCTGCCTTTAGTTTATGCCGGGATCAGTAAAGCGGAACGGCTGGAAAGGGCGACTAAAGCACTGGAATCTGTTGGCCTTGCAGACAGGATGAACCATAAGCCCAACGAATTGTCGGGCGGTCAGCGCCAGCGTGTTGCAACGGCCAGGGCGCTGATCAACAATCCTTCGCTGATCCTCGCCGATGAGCCCACAGGGAACCTCGACTCCAAAACTTCCGACGAAATCATGACCCTGCTGGTGGATATCCATAAAGCTGGAAATACCATCATCCTCGTTACTCATGAGGAATCTATTGCAAGGTTCGCCCATCGCATCATCAGGCTTATCGACGGCAGGGTGCATTCAGATGAAGTAAACCATAATGTCTATGTCCAGGTATAAGATCTATACCCGAACGGGCGACAAGGGCCAGACTTCGCTGATCGGCGGGACCCGTGTCCCGAAATTTCATCCGCGGATCGAAGTCTATGGGACCATCGATGAATTAAATTCCTACATCGGCCTTATCCGCGACCAGGAAATTGATGTGCATTTTAAGGATATACTGCTTGAAATCCAGGACAGGCTGTTTACCGCCGAATCGATTGTAGCCCTTGACCCGGGCGCAGAATCGAAGGTAAAACTGCCTGAACAGCACGATGCCGATATCACCCTGCTTGAGAATGAAATTGACCGGATGAATGAAGTCCTGCCTGATCTTACGTCTTTTATCCTCCCGGGAGGCCATCCCACGGTTTCTTATTGCCATATTGCCAGGTGCGTTTGCCGCCGTGCAGAGCGACACGCTATCCGTCTTGCACAGTCACAACCTGTCGAAGAAAAAGTGATAATGTACCTCAACAGGTTGTCAGATTACCTCTTTGTGCTTGCAAGGCGTCTCGGCAAAGACCTCGATGCAACTGAAACTACCTGGAAAGCAAGGACTTAGACTTTATTTTCCAAGTTTCAAAATACTCTTGCTTTTTATGTAAAAAAACATATTTTTGCAGGAAATAATACCCTAACTTTTTAGCTATGTACTGGACTCTGGAATTAGCTTCGAAATTGGAAGACGCTCCCTGGCCATGCACAAAGGAAGAATTAATCGACTGGTGCATCCGTTCAGGCGCTCCTGCAGAGGTTGTAGAAAATCTCAGAGAGCTTGAGGACGAAGGAGACATTTACGAAAGCATCGAGGATATCTGGCCGGATTATCCAACCAAGGAAGACTTTTTCTTCCACGAAGATGAATATTAACTAAGCGAATTAGAAACCAAATAAGAGGCTGCTCCACAATGGGCGGCCTTTTTCATTTCCTGAAGAAAGTAAAATTAACCTTGCCATAATTCCGGTGCTGCGAAAAACCCGGAAGAGCTGAAAAGTCTTTTCCTTCAGAATGTTCGATCACCAGCCAGCCGCCATCATTCAGCATTTCTTTCTTAAAAACAAGCCCGACCACCTCCTCAATCCCTTCGAGGTCATAGGGAGGATCGGCAAAAATGAGGTCGAATTTTTCACGGGTATGGTTCAGGTAACCGATGGAAGAGGACCGGACTGCTTTAAGCTGGTCAAATCCAAGCTTCGATGCGGTTTCGCTGATAAATTTAATGCAATTGGGGTGTATATCGACGGCGATCACCTGACGCGCCCCCCTGGAGGCAAATTCGTAAGAGATGCTGCCAGTCCCGGCATACAGGTCCAGGACGGTAAGATCATCAAAATAAATATTGTTATCCAGGATATTGAACAGGCTTTCCTTGGCCAGGTCGGTAGTAGGCCTTACCGGCAGGTTCGACGGGGCCGTGATCTTCCGTCCGCGGTGTATGCCCCTTATGATCCGCATAAAGCAAGGCCAAACAATTCCGAATAAAGATGCCCCGGTACCTGCTTTAGCAACGGGCTGTAATTAAAAGATCCGGGCAGACCAGTGAAGCCCACAGGCCGGATATATTGTTCGAGAAGCGTATAAATTTCCGAGCCGGCATCAACGGAACCGCAGAGTGAAAGGTTCACGGATTCGGGCCTCAACTTTAACTGCTCGAGGGTGTATAAGGTGAAATAAAGGACATCTTCCTTACTTCGGCAAGAAAACGAATTGAAAAACACGGCTTTATGGCCTTCAAACGAAGCAATATCGATAAAAGGATTGCGCAAATTAAGGTACATGCCTTGCAGGGTCCCGCTTTGAAGATGGTGCTGAAAAGCCGTTTTGAGAAATGCCGTGGAACGGTGTACCATCACAGCGCCGGGGAAATTCTTTCGTATCATCACTTCAAGTTCCGGCTGATATCCGAATATATTTTCCGCATCGATCTCCGTGACCCTGTCATGACCGGCTATGTTGTTTCCGGGTAAAGAAAAGTTAAAGCCGAGGTAGTCGCCGATACTGTCTTTTTCAAAAAAAGCAGCAGGTACCAGGGTGTGAAACGGGGTATCTATCCCGATGACCACGGAAGGGTATTTCCTGTGGAGGTTGCTATCGGCGGAAAAAGCTGCTTCAAGCTGGCCGTATAAGGCTTCTGTAGAACCTGGCAATTCAGCCGAACGGTAGGCGGCCAGGGCAAGAAAAGCGTTTTTATCCGAATCGAGGATGGCATATTGAAAGGAATCCTGGCCAAGGAGGACAAATAACTGGCAGAAATACGAAGAAATGCGCCCGGTTTCAGGGTCGAAAAAACGATCATGCAAAACAAAGGCACTCATGCGGAACAGGCTTTACCGGCAGAATTTTTTCCGCCAGTTCATCCCAAAGGTAAGATTTATTCCCAATTACCGTCGGTCGAAGGTTCTTCCATCGAACCTACTTTCAGGCCAGGGTACCGTTCAATGTCTTCTTTAGATTTTCTAAGGTTGATGACCAATTGCCGGTCAAGGCCTTTCATATAGGTTGAATAAGGGGCTTTGATCTCATATACACTGACTTTGATACCTCCCCTGTCGATCTCCCCGCCGGCAAGTTCAAACAGGTCGCCATTTGAATACGGGACATAACGTAATGAATCCAGGTTGAAATTCGGCCGCCTGCTGAACAGTGAATCGGCGACTTTAACATAACCGAGGGTATCGTTGATCGATTTGGTAAACGTGGTATCGTTCGGGTCAGGGATCATTTTGATGACCGGGATCTGCCCCTTTTTCAGGAAGGTAATGAGCGTATCAAAACTACCGGTGAACTTACCATGCTCCCTCTTATAAAACAACTGGCTTGTCCTCAGGTCCATAAGGCGGGCAATCACTTTTTCCTCTCTTGCTGCAGTAGCTGCATTAAATCTTACAGGCCGCATGATACTTTCGTACAGCAGGTAAGCCAGGACTACAATGACAACTGCAAGCGCCACCTTGATAATTATGTATTTCGAATTCATAGGATTTGGTTTTTTTTGCCAAGCAAATGTAAAAATATTTTTTGATCACTATCCTGAATTTTGTTTATTTAATCCCTGCAACTGTAAAAGGATAATCAGGAAGATCTCCGATTTGCCGGATTGAAGCATGTACCGGATCAACACGGCAAAAAATATGCTGAAGGCCATTGGTGAGCATCAGCAGTCCTACCTTCAAGGTCATATTATACCGGACGGCCTGGTCGAGCACCTCCTGCGAAAGAGGCACCGATGGCGCTTTGCATTCAACCACCAGCAGGGCATTGCCATTCCTGTCGAAGACGGCTATATCGAATCTTTTTCGGGTATTGAACAGCCTGATCTCCGACTCGGATTTCACAAGCGTCAGGGGGACATGTTTTTCTACAACCAGGTACTGAAGGACATGCTGCCGGACCCATTCCTCGGGCGTCAGGGCGACGTACTTCATCCGGACAGGGTCGAAAATGGATAATTTTCCATCTTTTTCCACGATCTGGAAATTATAGCCGGGGAAGTTGAGCTTGATCATTTCCTGGATACAGATTTTTACAATTAATGGGCTGATCAAAAATAGGATAATTCGGGTTAAATTGAGGGGGGATAAAAAGTTATCAACTGCCTCTTGACTTCCCTGGATTTATTCCATATTTTAGCAGTGTCCATTTCAGCCCCCACTGATTTATCAAACCAAACCAATCCAAATGAAATGGCATTTTCATAATAGACTTTTCGATAGGGTGAATAGGATTTATTCTATTCTATTCTATTCTATTCTATTCTATTCTATTCTATTCTATTCTATTCTATTCTGCTCAATCCCGTCCTGGCAAAAACCATTACAATTCATTCAATTGTAATTTCTCTTCCTTCTCTGCTTTCAAGTTTCTTTCCTTTTTATTTATTAACCTTAATACCAATTATTTATGAAAACAAACAATTTTTTTGTTTTGATGGCATTGATGTGCCTAACCTTATGGATAAAGCCTAGTGGGGCTTTGTCACAACCATTGACGGATTCTACCGCCAATTACTTCACGCTTACTGATTATTATGACAACTATTATGATTCATTAATCCAACTCCGGGGGAGCGATAGCATGAAAGGTACCGGCTATAAAGACTACCTTCGGTGGAAATGGTTCTATAGCACACGCCGGGGAGCAGATGGTGATATTGGAGAAATGTGGGAATCCATTCAGGATTATTATGATAATTTCCAGCCGCCACAAGGTTATACGGATAATTCAGACTGGCAATTTTTCGGACCAATTGGTTTCCCTCTTGGGCACAATGGAATTCCAAGTGATAATACCGGCAAGGGTATGATGCTCTCTATCTGGGTTGATGAGGGTGATCATTCGTTAATTTATGCAGGGAGCCATCATGGTGGACTTTGGAAAACAACAGATGGTGGCCAGAATTGGTTTCCGTTGCATGACGATGATGTAAGAATTCACGGTGTTAATAGTATAGCAGTTGATCCTGTTGATAATGATATTGTGTATATAACAGGTAATACATCCTTAGGAGAACCATTCAGTAAGTATTCATCTGGATTATTTAAATCTACTGATGGAGGAGATTCATGGGATCAATTGAATCCAGGAATCAACTATCCAACTTCAAATCAGTCCTCAAGTGTCAGACAAATCATTGTGGACCCAACAGATCCGGATAATCTATATCTCATTAGTTACCGGAATGTATTCCGCTCAAAAGATAAAGGAGCAAACTGGGAAACAGTATTTTTCAAAAAGTATGATCATTGGAATGATTCGACATCATATATGTGGCATAATGGGTTATGGGATTTTGAAATTGCACCCTGGGATACTTCGATGGCTTACCTGGCTGGTAGTGAGATTTTTAAAATTGAAAATCCAGTCGGAACGTTCGACACAACTAATATATCTGATGATGTTTTTCTTATCGGACTTGACACAAATGATTACATGATCGACCATCCTCACCGTTGTGAAATCAGTATGCATAGTAATTATCCAGGTACAGTATGGTTTTGCTATGCATGCAGATACGAACGCAGTGGGGTTGAACAAGACTGGGACAGAATTGTCAGCTATGATGATACTAATGGATACCAAATAATTTATGATATGACTGAAACTTATTTTGGACCGGGATTAAGCGCAAGTAAACTCGAATTTGCTGTATCCCCATCCGATCCAGAAATTTTCTATTTAGGTGGAATTGGGATATATAAAATTGACGCTAACCAAATCCCAGCTGAACGAATCAACATTGCTGATAATACATCAGGTTATCCGGATAGTTGTTGGATTCATGTTGATATGCGCGACATGCAAATATTCAGCGATAGTGAAGGAAATGATACTTTGTATCTTGCAAATGATGCGGGAATTAGTTGGGGAACCCTTTTTAAAGGGGGAAATGGAGCTTGCTCTGATAACTCCTGGAATTGGAGGCATCCTTGTACATCGATTGAAAATGGGCTAAATGTAACTGAATATTATGGCATTGGCCTGAGTGAATCGGCACCTGATTTAATGGCAGGTGGTTGTCAGGACTTGAGTAATATGCTTCAGAATGGCGATAAATGGGTTAATTTTGGCGATGGTGATGGTAGTGAAGTCACATGGGATCCTAATAATCCAAATATTTTTTACTTTAGTGAATGGCAACTCGGATTGTTATATAGGACAAATGATCTGGGTGCAGATCCAAAACAATTCTTCGATATGGCGAAAGAAAGTCTTTTTATCCCGCTGGAACTCGATCCAAGAGATTCTTCTATCCTTTATTCCGGCGATACTAATCTTTATAAATTTACCGGAATAAATGATTTTTCGAGTCCAGTCTCTCATCAAACTATCCATGATTTCTCATATGGTATAACCGATATTGAAGCGGTTAAAGCATATATTAATTCGACATGGTTCTATGTTTCCACGTTAAAATCCTACCATTCCTGGAGTTCCCCTCCTTCACCTTCCCAATATTCCGAATGCATTTACAGAATGGAAGCGAATGGCAGTAGCGCCTATGACATCAGTCCAAACCTGCTGGGTTGTCTTGATGGTGTTATTTCCGATATTGAAACGGATCCGGATGATAAGTATAAGCTTTGGGTTGCTTTTGCAGGATATTCCGTGAATAGCTCTCAAAAAAAGAAAGTATATACCTCTGCAAATGGGGGCAATTCATGGCAAGATTACTCACAAGGCCTTCCTTTGGGAATGCCGGTGTTTGAAATAAGGTATATTCCGGAGTATGATTATTTGTTAGCAGCAACTGATGTGGGGATTTTTAAAAGAACCACGCAAGATACGGCATGGTATCCTTTCAGCCAAAATCTGCCAGCCGGTAAGATTGTTACCGATCTGGAGGTGAATCTTGAATATAATACCATTGTGGCTTCTACTTTCGGGAGAGGCTTATGGAAAACTGCGGTTAAATGCGAATATAATGAAACTCCGTGGACCATCAGGCAGGATTTGATCTGGGAAAGGGATACGATACTCGACAGAAGCATTGTGGTAGCAGATACGGTGACATTAACGATAAGGAATTGCAGAATTTATATGCCGGCAGATGCTAAAATTCTTGTCCAGCGCGGCGCTACACTGATACTTGATAACTGTACACTTACCAGTGCCTGCAATGATCTGTGGTGGGGTGTGGAAGTCTGGGGAAATAACCATTATTCACAGGCAACCAGTGTCCAGGGAAAAGTTGAAATGAAAAACAATGCACTGATTGAAAAAGCCAGGAAAGCAATTTTCTGCGGAAAAAACATCGAAAATACCTACCCTGACTGGGCCTATACCGGAGGGATCGTGGATGCAAGGCAATCATTCTTTAAAAATAACCGATACGGAGTCCAGCTATGGGCTTACCATTATCCACAGATTATGTGTAAATTTCAAGGCTGCAATTTCCAAACAACACAAGCCCTTGCTGATGGATCATCACCTGAATATTTTATAACCCTTGTCCAGGTGAATGGAGTTGAAATAGCAGGTTGCGATTTTGAATATACTATCGACGGTGAACCTGATTTTACCAAGCACGGAAGAGGTATTTATTCATTGGATGCCGGTTATAGTCTTATTCCCAATCCTATCAATAACGACAAGGATACCTTAGAAAACCTGGATTATGGAGTTTTTGCACTGAAATTATATGAAAACCAGCCAATTGACATTCATGACGCGTATTTTGTGAAAAACCTGACCGGTGTGTATGCAAGTGGTATAGAAACACTTGATTTGTATAGCAATAAATTTCTGGTAGATACGGATTCTATCCCATCGGGTACCCAGATTTACGGAGGTGTGTATCTGGATCATTGCACAGGTTTTATTGTTGAAGAAAATTATTTTCACGGAAACCTGGGATTAATTGATGAAACAAATAGCATCGGGATAACTATAAATAATTCAGGAGATGCAAATAATGAAATATATAAAAATACCTTCTACAGGATGTTTATTGGAACATTAGCACAAAATATAAACAGAAATAGCAAAGATCCGGATGCAGGTCTGAAACTCAACTGTAACGTTTATAACCTGAATGAATATGATATTGCGGTAACCGGTTCCCAAGGATGTAGTGAATGCGGTATTGCAAGGAATCAGGGATCACCATCTGTACCTGCAGGAAACCTGTTTTCCAAAACCGGGATTCACCCGACAAGTGATTTCGATAACCAGATGGACTCTGTCTTTTATTATCATCACAGGGCAATTTTAGGCGGCACTAACCTGTGGATCCCTTTATATATTTCAGATAGTGTTTTTCTGATTCCCACTCTAATTACTTGGTATGATACCACTTGTTCCTCTCGACTTGCATCAAAGACTGTAGAAATCAGTAAAAATCTTTATGAAACATCGCTAACAACTTCTGATTCCCTCAATAACTTGCTTCAACAATTAGTTGATGGTGGCAATACTTCCTTGCTTGAAATGGATGTTACATTTGCTGAACCTGATGATGCTCTTGATCTCCATGATGAATTACTTACTTATTCACCTTATCTTTCTGATACCATATTAATTAAATCAGCTGAAAAGGAGGATGTTTTAGCGCCTGTAATGGTGAAAGAGATCATGGTCGCCAATCCGCAAAGCGCAAAATCAACTCAGGTGTTAGAGGCACTTGGAAACCGCCAGAATCCTTTACCGGATTATATGATGGCAGAGATTATGCAAGGGAAAGACTCGGTGGCTCATAAAGAACTGCTGGAGTCTGATCTTTCCTGGTGGGACTTACAAAAGGAAGTTGCGATGAACCAACTGATTCATTATTACAATATGGATACTTCATTGACCAGTCGCGACAGTATTATTGTGCTGCTGGAAGATGCAAATTCTCTTCATTCACAATACCGTTTGATGATGGCCTACTTTGAAAAAGGGGATACTATTTCGGCTATAAGCACCTTCGAAAGTATTCCCGACCAGTTTGACCTGAATGCTTCTCAAAGTGTAATACATCAACATTGGAGCGATTTGATTGATGTAGTCGAGGAATTAAAGCATGATTCCAGTGCCTTGCATGAATTGGATTCTCTTCAGTTAGCATCTCTTGCTGAACTTTGCGTTTTTGAGGATTTACCCGGAACTTTATCCAGAAACATGCTTTATTACCTGGGTAAGGCAGAAACAGGGCCTTATTATATTTTACCGGAAAACCGGTTAAAATCTGATTACATTAAACCTGGTGCATTAACCGATCCGGCAAATAAGATAGATTCATTTATTAAATTCTATCCAAATCCTGCTAAAAATTATATTATTGTGGAATATACATTTATTAGCAGTTTCGATGATGGTTTGCTATTTATATATTCCTCAGATGGAAAGTTGCAGTTCAGCAAATCCCTGGATAAGAATAAACATGATTTCATAATTAATACACGGGATTGGGAGCAGGGTGTTTATTTCTATAAATTTGTTAACCAAGGTGATAGTGGAGAAAATGGGAAAATCATCATTTTAAAGTGATACTAAATCCGAAAAGGAAAAGAGCGATGAAAGCTAAACAAGTTTTAATAATTATCATCCTTATCATTACCATTACCAGGGCCGGCTTCTGCCAGCCCTGGTATTTTAATGAAATATACAATCCAAATGAAACATGGGCTGGTGCATTGAGCATAATCGGAACTGAAAATGGATATTTTGGATGTGCCATTTCAGGTGATAGTGTTTCGGACTATTTTTATAATGCCTGCACATTTTTGCTGGATGAAACAGGCAATCTTGTATCCTGGAATAATTTTGGGGAGTATGGATACGATTATTATCCAGGCTATTATGGTTCTTTGATTCCATCCCAGGATAGTTATTACGCTTTATTTGGTGCTAGACAAAATTTATTCACTGGCCAGCTTGATGGAATATTTTTCAAATTCGATGCTTTTGGTGATACAATTTTCACCCGAATATTCAATAGTGATTCATACAACAATTTAATAGGCAGGACATGCACACCAAATTCTGATAATGGTTTTGCCTTATTAGGTGAAGTTCAGAACTTTTCAGGTTATTCTGATGCTGTTTTAATTAAGACTGATAGTGCAGCGAATGAAATCTGGCGCAGTCAGTTAGGAACTGAAATAGATGATTGGGCTGTCAGCATTGCTCAAACCGCTGATTCAGGGTATATCCTTGGAACCTGGGCATATATTCCAGTTCAGATTGTCACAGCAGATCCTATTGTAATTAAAACTGACAACAAAGGAAATTTTGAATGGTCATAGAATTTAGGAGGACCCTATGGGGATGATAAAGCTATGGTTTGTAATACCCAAGATAGCTGTATCATGGTCCTTACCGCTTATGCTGACTCTATGTGGTCCTCTGAATATGCATATACCAAAATCAATTTGATCAAGATTGATCTTGAAGGAAATATCATATGGAATAAAAAATATGGAGCTTCAAGACCGGTAAATTTTATTTCCAATATTATTTCTTTGGATAATGGTGATTTCATAGCATGTGGTTATACCAAAGATCTTGGATATGCTTTCAGAATCGGATGGCTGTTTAAATTTAATGGAAATGGGGATAGTTTATGGTATAGAGAATATTACTACTATTTAGACAATCGTAGTGAAGCAGAAAATTATTTATATGATATTTCTTCAACAGAAGATGGTGGATTTATTGCCACTGGTCAGGCTTATACTTTATCTCCTACAAACTACCTTCCGAAAATCTGGGTATTAAAAGTAGATAGTGTTGGCTGTGAGATACCGAATTGCTGGGTAGGGATTGAGGAAGACGATAAGACGGGAAGACGGGAGGACGGGAAGACGGAAAGACTCAGCGTTTGGCCAAACCCGGCAAAAAGCATTGTCAATTGTCGATGGCCGATGGGCGAGTGTCGAGGGGATTTGATATTGATGATTTATGATATGTTTGGGAGAGAGGTTGATGTTTTTAACATACCCGATGGGCAAAACGAATTTCGGGTCAATATTGAAGATTATCCCTCCGGAGTATATCTTGCTGTGCTCAGAGAAGGGCATGTCGAAGTTTCTAATACAAAATTCATCATTTCAAAATGAAAGTCAGAACGGGATTAATTTTAATAATTCTTATCATTACCATTACCAGGGCCGGCTTCTGCCAGCCCTGGTATTTTAATGAAATTTATAATCCTAATAATACCTGGGCAAATGGATTAAGCATTATTGCAGCGGATTCAGGATATTTTGGATGCGCTGTATCTCCACTTACCGATCCGGGATATTTACATGCCAACACTTTTGTTTTAGACTTAAATGGAGAAATGACGCATTGGCATTCTTTCGGAAGAGAAGGGGCAAATTTCTATGCCGGTGATGAGGGCTCGTTGACAGTTTGTAATGGTGGTTTTGGGTTGTTTAGTTCAGTACATGATTATAAAAATGATTCTCATCATGGAATTTTCTACAAATTCAATCAAAATGGCGATACAATCTTTACCAGTTTGTTTAGTAATGACAGTATTTATAACACCTTAGTGGGAAGAACCTGCACTTCAACAAATGACGGCGGTTTTGCTTTGGCTGGAGGTGTTTCGATTGATTACGGATTTAATGACATTATTTTAATCAAAATTGATTCAAATGGGAATGAACAGTGGAGATCATATATGGGAACAGATCTGAGTGATTGGGTAAAAAGCATCATTCAAACCTCAGACGGAGGATATGCCATTGGTAGCTGGACACGTATCCCATGGGAACTCGAAACTGCCGATCCGGTGGTCTTTAAAACAGACAGCCTGGGCACTCTGGAATGGACCCTTAATTTAGGCGGGCCTTTTTTGGATGATCGAGCTATGCTTTGTAATACGCCTGACAGTTGTATTACTGCGCTTACAACCATTGCCGATTCTATGATAACTCCAGATTTTTCATATAATCGAACAACGATTGTGAAAATAAATCTTCAAGGTGATACTTTATGGACAAAGAAGTATAAAACCGGTCAAACAATTAATTACATTTCAAACATTATATGCACTCAAAATGGAGACTTTTTAGCCTGTGGCACATCACAGATCTCAGTAGCTCTTCCGCATGCAGGCTGGCTTTTCCGTTTAGATTCAAATGGAGATAGCCTCTGGTATAGGGATTATTATTACTACCCGGAAGACCCTACCTATGGAAGTAATTACTTGAGTGATGTGTCATTGACGTCAGATAATGGATTTGTAGCAATAGGTGATGCTTCCACAATCTATCCTCCCAATAATGAAAATAAAATTTGGGTTCTAAAAGTTGATAGCATTGGATGTGAGTTTCCGAATTGCTGGGTAGGAATCGAAGAGCATGGAGTCATGGAGGCAGGGGGGCATGGAGGCATGGAGATATTTCCGAATCCAGCCAGCGGAGAAATTCATGTACGATTGAACATGGACGATGGACGATTTAACAATCATTTGACATTAGGCATTTACGATATTTTTGGTCGTATGGCTCCGGCCCGAACACTCTCCTCCCCCCGGATGGGGGGAGGCCGGGAGGGGGGCAAAGAGGGTGAGGGAGCTAATTGGGTGCTAAACGTCATGGAATTGCCGACGGGAGTCTATCTTGCCGTGGTGAGAGAAGGAACCACCATTGTGGCGAGGGGAAAGTTTGTAGTTGCACGCTAGCGATAAAATTACGCGATTGTCAATTGTGGTCCCGAATTTGCCACAAAAACACTAAATCACAAAATATCACAAAAATCTGATTTTTAAGTTAATACTTTTGTGTTCTTTAGTGTTTTCGTGCTTTAGTGGCAAAAAGGCTTTTCAGAATAGACCCAAATTTCAAATTTCAATTTTCAATTGACCATCACGTAATCCCTTAAAACCCTAAATTTGCAGAAAAACATTCATGAAAACCAAGGAAGAAATTGTCAGGAACTGGTTGCCGAGATACACTGGGCTTGGGTTGAAGGATTTCGGGCATTATATACTGCTGACAAACTTCGATTATTACGTTGAGCTTTTTGCAGCCTGGCATAACGTGCCTGTTACCGGAAAAGACCGGCCGATGCCGAATGCCACGGCCAACAATATTACCATCATCAATTTCGGGATGGGGAGCTCGAATGCCGCTACGATCATGGACCTGCTCGGGGCTATCGAGCCAAAAGCGGTGCTGTTTTTAGGCAAATGCGGCGGGCTGAAAAAGAAGAACGAAATCGGTGACCTGATCCTTCCCATTGCGGCTATCCGCGGCGACGGGACATCGAACGATTATTTCCCTGCAGAAGTGCCGGCATTGCCTGCCTTCAGCCTGCAAAAAGCCGTTTCCACCACCATCCGCGACCACCAGCACGATTACTGGACCGGAACGGTGTATACCACCAACAGGCGGGTGTGGGAATATGACGAAGATTTCAAGGAATACCTCAGGAAAATGCGCTGTATGGCCATCGATATGGAAACGTCGACACTCTTCATTGTCGGTTTTGCCAATTCCATCCCCTGCGGCGCGCTGCTGCTGGTCAGCGACCAGCCTATGATCCCCGAAGGGATAAAAACCGAAGAAACCGACAGGCAAGTCACCAACGACCATGTGGAAAGCCACCTGCGGATAGGGATCGACTCTCTGAACCAGCTTATCAACGGCGGCCAGACCGTTAAACACCTCCGCTTCGAATGAGCAACATGACTTTTGAACAGATCACCGGAGATCTCAAAAAGAAGATCTACCACCCGGTTTATCTTCTTCACGGGGATGAACCGTATTTCATCGATGCGATCTCTGACCTGATCGAAGCAAGCGTCCTGACCGAAACGGAAAAGGAGTTCAACCAGTACGTAATTTACGGACGCGACACGGATACGGGGAACATTATCGATATGGCAAGGCGGTTCCCTATGATGGCCAATTACCAGGTTGTTATCGTGAAAGAGGCGCAGGATATCGATAAACTGGAAAACCTGCAGCCTTACGTGGATAAGCCGCAGTCGTCCACCATACTTGTCATCGCCCATAAATACAAAAAGATTGACAAGCGAAAAAGCTTTGCCAGGAGCGTTGAAAAAGCAGGGGTACTTTTCGAATCATCACGGCTTTACGATAACCAGGTGCCGGCATGGATCAATGAGCAGATCAGGGCAAAAGGGTGCAGCATAAAACCGGAAGCTTCCCAGTTGCTGTCGGAATACCTGGGTACCGACCTTGGACGGATCAGCAACGAGATAGAAAAGCTGCTGATCAACCTGCCGGCAGGAAGTACCATTGACGGCACGCTGATTGAGCGCAATATCGGGATCAGCAAGGATTACAATATTTTCGAACTACAAAATGCCCTTGGCGCCAAGGATGTCAGAAAAGCCAACCGCATTATCAACTACTTTTCTGCCAATACAAAACAGAACCCTACGATTGTGGTGATTACCGTTCTTTTCGGCTTTTTCATGAAGCTGATGATCTACCACCAGCTCGCTGACAAATCCAGGAATGTTGCTGCTGCCGCCCTCGGCGTGAACCCTTTCTTCATGAAAGATTACATCCAGGCTGCAGAGAATTATCCCCTGCGGAAATCCAGGGCTGTGATCGGATTATTAAGGGAATATGATTTGCGGCTGAAAGGGATAAATAACGGGTCGACGGATGAGAGCGAACTCCTCCGCGAACTGGTTTTCAAGATATTACACTAAGTTTATTTGAACAGCCGGTCGACTTCGTCCTTATACGTATCGAGAATATAAGACCTTTTCAGCTTCAGGTTTGCCGTCAGTTCCCCGGTTTCAAGGCTCCATTCATGGTCGATCAGCGCAAAGCTCTGGATCTGTTCGGTGCTTCCGAAGAATTTATTAAAATGATCAATCTCCTTTTTAAACCTTTTAATGATCACCGGATCCTTGATCATGTCCTTATCTGTGGAATAGCTGATGTTTTTATGCTCACAATATGAGCGAAGGTGGTTAAAATCAGGCACCACAAGGGCAGCGGCAAATTTCTGGTTTTCACCGAGGATGATGATCCCGTCGATAAAAGCCGATTCCTTGAATTTATTTTCGAGAAGCTGGGGACTGATATATTTTCCCAGTGATGTCTTGAAAATCTCTTTTTTACGGCCGGTAATCCGCAGGTGGCCTTCCGGCTCGAGTATCCCGACGTCGCCGGTATGGAACCAGCCTTCAGATTCGATAGCATCGGCTGTCATTCCCGGTTCTTTGAAGTAGCCCATCATGATATTGCTCCCCCTTGCCAGGATCTCGCCGTCGGCAGCAATTTTAACTTCCACATTGCTGAGTGGCTTTCCAACAGTGCCGAACATCCTCCCTCCTTCCTCCAGGGTATTTACGGCAATGACCGGAGAGGTCTCCGTAAGGCCGTATCCTTCGAGTACCTGGATGCCTGCAGCGGTAAAGATTTTAGCCAGCCGGGGCTGAAGGGCGGCTCCGCCCGAAACGATCACCCGCACTTTTC
Source organism: uncultured Bacteroidales bacterium (assembly GCA_964371595.1). Lineage (GTDB taxonomy): Bacteria > Bacteroidota > Bacteroidia > Bacteroidales > JAGOPY01 > JAGOPY01. The sequence continues at coordinate 54,164 of CAYJNJ010000004.1, forward strand.
CTCCCAGGGCTTCACGCCATTTTGAAAAAACCAATTTATCGGCAAGGCGGAGACGGGCAAAGTAAAACCAGTTCTTCCCTTCCAGTTCATAATGGTTGGCAAGACTAACGGCCCAGAAAAAGACCGCTTTTTTAAATCCTTTCAACTGGGTGCCTTTGGCAATGATCTTATCATAAACTTTCTCCAGGAGACGGGGAACGGTAGTGAATATTTCCGGCTTGACCTCCCTGATATTATCTGCTATCGTGCCCATATTTTCGGCGTAATAGATTGATAATCCAAGATAATGGTAGGTGTAATTGTCCATGCGTTCATAAACATGGCAAAGCGGAAGATAGCTCAATCCTTTACAGGTTTCATCCACCGGAAAGATATGCTTAACCCCCATCACATTGCACAGTATGTTATTGTGGGAAAGCATGACCCCTTTTGGAAAACCGGTAGTACCTGAAGTATAGATCAGGGTGGCCAGGTGATCGGGAGTAATGGCGGCCTTCAGCTCTTCGACTTTCTCGGGTGCGGCATTTGCTTTGCCCAGCGCGATGAGCTCCTCAAGAGGCTTCACGTCATCGAAAGCCTTGAAGGTATAAATGCCCTGGATGGCAGGGATACCGGGCAGAATTGCCTCTATCTTGCGCATGATCTCCTTGCCGGAAATAAAAAGATATTTAACTTCCGAGTGGCTGAGGATGTATTTATAGTCGGACTCGCTGATAGTAGGATAAACCGGGACGTGCACCGCCCCGATCTGCAGGATACCCATATCAACGAAGTTCCATTCCGGCCGGTTATTTGAAATCGTCGCAATCTTATCGCCCGGCTTTACGCCAAGCTTCAGCAATCCGTAACTGATGTTTGTGGCGGCCTCAATATACTGGTCGATGGAGTATTTTATCCATTTACCGTTTTCTTTGCCGGAAAGTACATCATCTTTCGCTTTAAAATTGTTCTTGTAGTAGGGAAGGAGATCAAAAAGCCTGGTAACTTCCATTTTGGGTTGATTTGTAATCTAAAAAGCGTGCAAAGATAAATAAATAGTTTATATCTCGAATTTTAGATATGAGCTTCTGAAAATGAGGCCTAAAAGTAATAAATGTTGCAAATTAAAAAACAAGAAATTAATCAACTTTTATAAAAAGTTGTTGCATTGGCCTGTGCCTGGGGCATTACGAGAATATCATTCACATTGACCCGGCCCGGAAGCGTTGAAATAAAATGGATGATCTCAGCAACATCTTCTCCCAGCAGCGGCTCATATCCTTTGTAGACCTGTTTTGCACGTTCAAGGTCGCCTTTGAACCTGACGGCCGAGAACCCGGTCTCCACCGCCCCGGGGCTGATCTGGGTCACTTTGATGCCATGTGGGAGCAAATCGATTCGCATCCCTTTGGTGAGGGCATCTACGGCATGCTTTGTCGCGGCATACACACTGCCTTTGGGATAGACTTCCTTGCCGGCAATAGATCCGATATTGAAAATATGGCCACTCCCCTGCTTCACCATCCATGGAATGATGACATGCGACACATAAAGTAAGCCCTTAATATTTGTATCGATCATGTTGTCCCAATCATCAATACTAGCCGTATCAACGGGATCAAGCCCTGCAGCCAGCCCGGCATTGTTCACCAGGATATCGATATTTTTCCAGTCGGCGGGCAGCCCTTCGAGGCTCCTAACTACTTCTTCCTTCTTCCTGATATCGAAAGGTAAGGGGAAAATTTCCGTAATAAATTTCGACTTGATATCTGCGGCAATTTCCTGAAGCAGGTCCCCCCTCCTGGCGGTAATGATAAGCCGGTGATTTTCAGCGGCGAAACGGTATGCTGTCGCTTTTCCAATGCCGGAAGTAGCGCCTGTTATGAGTATTGTTTTAGGCATGATTATTCTGAATTTCTTTTCACTGACAGATATGTATTAAACCATCCGATGAGTTCCCGGTTAGCTTCTTCGTAAAATTCGTCTTTAGCCCCGTAGCTGTTTCCGTGGCCCATCCCTTTATAAATTATAAGCCGGGAAATTACATTATTTTGTTGAAGGGCCTCATACATTATCTGCGAATGTTCCGGCCGGACCACAAAATCGTTATCCCCATGTATGAGCAGTACCGGTGGGTCGTCGGGACTGGCCCAGGTAACGGGTGATACGGCGGCAGCCAGGGCAGTGTCGAAATCGAGGGCCGGGACGAAGACTTTCAGCATATCCGGCAGATCCCGCAGGTCGGCCGGGGCAAAGAAGGCAACCACGGCGCTTACCGGGTGCTGCTCGCCGGAAAGTGCCGCCATGAGTGCCAGCTGGCCGCCGGAGCTTCCGCCGTATATACCGAGCCGTGTTGAATCAACCCCGAAATTTGATGCATTATGATGGATGAACCATGAGCCGAGAACGACATCATCTACGGTTTCGGGCAGTTTGAACTGCGGGTTGCTTGCGTGGCGCAGGGCAAAAACTGTATACCCCGCCTCCAGCAATGAACTGTAATTTTTCGCTACCGAATCGGGCAGGTTGTACCTCGAAACCCAGCTCCCGCTCACCAGGTGGATGATACCGGCGCCATTGGCAGAATCAACCGGCCGGAACACATCGAATGTCAGGGCCATGCCGGCTTTGTGGCCGTAGACAACATCGGGGGTAATGCGGTAGGTTGGCTGGGCTGCGATCTGAAGGTAAAATAACAGCAAGTAAAAAAAGATTGCAGTCCGACGGGTTGCTGGCATTTTCATCCTCTCTTGAATTTGAGCGGCAGCAACATCGGCGTTGATTCCCTGTATTCCATGTATCCCTGGCGGCGCTCAAAGTTTCGCTTTTCAATCAGAGGGATGCTGGCGAAGATGAACATCAGGGTGATCGCTGCAGGTCCGCAGAGCACCCACCAACTTTCAATGGAAGCGGCAATAGCAAAGATGGACAGACCCCACCAGGTGCTGATCTCGCCAAAGTAATTCGGGTGGCGGCTCAGGCGCCACAGGCCGGTAGAGATTGTTTTTCCCCTGTTTTCGGGTTTCTTCCGGAATGTTCGCAATTGCTCGTCGGCGATAAATGCATATAAAACAGAGCCGAAAAGAACAACTGATCCAGCCACGTCCCAGGCATTCAATGCCCTGCCTTCTGAACTAAATACGGGAAGAAAAGCCAGGCAGCCGAGGTAAACCATAACAGTAGGAAAAAAATGGACAGCCAGGAAACTTACCAGCCAGTATGCTTTCCCTGTCTTTCTCCTGAAATTGACATAACGCCAGTCCTCGTGGCTAAAGCCGGGCCAGTCGCGGTAGAAGTTGGAAGTCAGGCGGAGGGCGTAGAGCATAGTGCCGGTAAGCACGATCCATTGCCGGATATTCAAGCTGTCGATATGGAAAATGAAGAGATATGCAATTGCGATCACGATCGGTTTCACGCTCCAGTAAGGATCGTAAGCAGAACTGTTGTTCATCAGCACCGAAAACAAAAAGACCAGGAGGGTTGCAGCCAGGTCGCCCGCGCCGATCATGACCAGCGTGTGGAAACCTGTGAATAAACGGGCTATGTATACCGCACTGAGAATAGCCAGGACATAGATGAATATGCTGAGCCAGATGCTGGTGGAACGACCTGGGGTGGAAATCGCTATCATTGTGCTAAATTAAAAAAGTTTTAAGTGTTGAGGGTTGAGGGTTGAGTTATATTGGATTTGTCGATTTTTTTCATTGAAAATGGAACCTGATATTTATCGAAATTTTTTACAATTAAGTATTATCATTAAAACTCTAACTCAATAATTCTAACTCAATAATTGAGCCCGCTCCGAAATGTCAAATTTCTGAAAGTTGCCACTAAAGCACCAAAACACAAAATCACACAAAAAATTGGTTATCAATGTAATAATATTTTGTGAATTTTCGTGTTTTAGTGATTTTGTGGCTAAAAAAGGCTTTCCCTCAACCCTCAACACTCAAAACTTTTTCGTGTAGCCGTGGCAATACGGCAGCGTCCCTTTATGCTCGTAGTAATCCTGGTGGTATTCTTCGGCAGGCCAGAATGTGGTGGCTTTGGTCACTTTCGTCACGACCTTATATCCTTTGCCTTTCAGGATGCTGATCAGATTTTCAGCAACTTTTTTTTGTTCATCGTCGATGTAAAAGATCTCTGAGCGGTACTGGTCGCCGATATCGGGGCCCTGCCCGCCCACCTGGGTGGGGTCGTGGATCTCCAGGAAGAGCTTTGCGAGCTCTTCGTAAGAGACCAGCTCAGGCTTGAAGACGATTTCAACGGCTTCGGCATGGCCAGTTGTATGGCTGCAGACTTCCTGGTAAGTGGGATGGTCTTTATGACCGCCGATATACCCTGAGGTAACTGAAACGACCCCGTTTTTCTGCTGCATGAAGTATTCCACTCCCCAGAAGCAACCGCCGGCAAATATGGCGCGGGAAGTGGCAGGTTCCGCCTGTTGTGGGGCGGGGACAAAATTCATGGAAACCGAGTTCACGCAATGCCGTGTATCCTTATCCGTAAAGCCTTCGCCAAGGAACACATGCCCGAGGTGCCCGCCGCACCTGGCACACACGATCTCTGTGCGCATCCCGTCGCGATCGGGTATCCGCACAACGGCACCCTTTATTTCATCATCGAAACTCGGCCAGCCGCAATGCGAATCGAACTTATCTTCCGACCTGTAAAGCGGGGCATCGCACTGCTTGCAGGTATAGGTCCCTTTTTCTTTTGTATTGGTGTATTCGCCCGTCCAGGGCCTTTCTGTACCTTTATTGAGAATGACATTTTCTTCCTCGGGTGTCAGCTTGTTATAATTCATGGTTTCCTGTGCTAAATTAATAAGCGGTAGAAAAAGTATCGTGAATGTTATGATGATTGTCTTCATATCCAGATCATTTCCTTATAAACGATACAAGCAATGAAATGTTTAAGATTTCAGCAAAATAAACCATAATTAATGCATGTTTCCCGGTGAAATTCACTATTAATAATTATTACATTTGCCGTGCTTTTAAAAAGTATTACTAATTTAAATTTATTTAAGATGACAAAGATCAGATTATGGGCGGTTACAGGTGCGTTAGCCCTTGTCACCACGCTGTTTATGACAGCCTGTTATGAGTATCATGACGATACTTATCTTGATGAGCTGGACATTACCCTCAGCTATTACGATACCACTTACAATTTCCAGCCGGCAGTTACTTTTGCCATCAGGGATTCGGTAGGCATTATTTCAGATTACCTGTCTGATGCTGAAATAGCTAATTTTTACAAAAATGGCGGCGGAAATGACGAGATCAAGGACCTGGTCCGCTCTAATATGATTGCACTTGGTTACACGGAAGTTGATGATGATGAAGATTTTGACCTTGGCATAAACCTTCTGGTTGCAGCAGTTGAAAATACCGAGTATTATTACTACGGATGGTGGTATGGCTATTATGGCTATTACGGGTGGTATTATGGCGGATGGTATCCCTACTACGGTTATCCCTGGTACCCTGTTTCCTACACCTACCAGAAGGGCACCTTGCTGATGGAGCTGGCAACCGGCGAATCTATCCGTGCTTACCGCATCTGGGCTGACGACAAGACCCAGGGCGAAATTGAAAATGCCGATCCCGACGATGTTCCGGATATCAGGTTTGTATGGCAGTCGGTTATCAGCGGTGTGGCCGGAACCGAAAAGGCTTACAACAAGCAGCGGGCTGAAAGAGGCATCAACGAAGCATTCCAGCAGTCGCCTTATCTTGATAAACAATAATTCCTGAATAATCTTAAAAAGAAAATACCATGAAAAAGATAGTTATAATTTCCCTCATCGCATTATTTTCTGCAGGATCATTCAGTTATGCCCAGGATGGCAACTTATTCCTGCAACAATCGCAGATGACCTTCAGCTACCAGATGGGGTTCCCGTCGGGTGACCTTAAGACTTTTATTGATGAAAATGATTACCTCGGGTGGGATTTTGAATTGAAGGCAATGGTAACGCATAATTTAGCTATTGGCGGACATATCGGCTACCAGGGTTTCTACCAGAAGTTACCGCGCGACACCTATGAATTTCCGCAAGGCGCGATCACCGCTACCATATTCAAATATTATTACACTATTCCCATGCAGGCCGTGGCAACCTGGTATTTTTTACCTGAAGGCATGGTCCAGCCTTATGTTGGGATGAATGTGGGTGTTAATTATAATGAAAGAAGGGGTGAGATCGGGATTTATCTTATTGAAGACAACTCCTGGAATTTCTCATTTGCACCGGAAGCCGGATTAATCGTGCCTTTCGGCAAGTATTCCATGTGGGGGGCCAATTTCAGGGCCAAGTACAACTACAATGTTTACAACAGGACCGATAACCTGGGCCAGGATTTCAACCAGCTTGCTTACTGGAACGTGATGCTCGGGCTGACGTATACATGGTAGCTTTCGACCCCCTCCCGACCTCCGGATCCCCGCTTTCGCGGGGACCTAACGGGGGAGGAGAATATGGTGAAAATACTAAGAGGCTGTCTCAAAAGTTCTTAACCACAAAGGAGCACGAAGGATTTCACGAAGGCACACTAAGGTTCTGATCTGGTAATCAAATACTTTGTGCGACTTAGTGACGTACTTTGTGCGACTTTGTGGTAAAAAGAAGGATTTTGAGACATCCTCTTCTTTTTCGACCTAAAAGGGTGCAATTTGAATAATGGTCTATGATAATTAGTTGGCTTTAATGAATTTACCAGATAAGAGATCATCATCATTCCTGATAATAATCAAATAAATCCCATCCGCAAGGCAGGAAACATTTATAGAATAATCAGACAACCCTTTTTCAATTTTTCCATTCATCATCATCTTTCCCGAATAATCCACAACCTGATATTCAGCCAATTCAATATTCTTATCAAGATGAATTTTAATAATATCTTTTGCTGGATTAGGATAAATTGCTAATTGCGAATACGATTGCGGAACTGATGGTTCATTTTCTTTAATACCCACTGCCAGATCATCGCGGTACCAAAGGCCGCCGGAAGAAGGGCAGGCAAAGATCCTTCCATTGTCGAATAGAATATCACCTGAACAGTATGATGGTATATTACTCAAGATATCGATTCCAGAAGGGTATTCCGGTGAGAATAAGGTAAAATAGTTTTGAGTATCCCAGAAGCCTGTAAAGCCGCTTAAAACTGTCGTTTCTTCAGTATCCGTGATATCCATACATGTAATCACATAAACATCCACCCCAGAAATCCATGCTTGCCAGGTGACACCTAAATCTGCAGAATAAATTACCTCATCAAAATTTCTTAATTTAAATATTTTATTGTTTTTTACGAAAAGGCTTGCATTTTCGTAACCTGCTTCCGGAATAGACTCGAAGGTTGTTCCGTTATCAATTGATTTGTAAATACCTCCATCTGAACCCTTAATAACAAATAAAACATCATTTATTACATCGATATCGTGAAAGTATGTATTACCGAATTCGTTTGGGAGAAATTGCCATGCAATTGAATCTGTCCTTGACCTTGCAAGACCATGGCCACCAGGCTGACTTATTTCCGCAAAATAATAATTGCCTCCGATTGCAATTTGGAAGAATTTATGTCCTTCCATACCTTCATTATGTGCAGTCCATGTCTGGCCGGAATCAACAGAAATCGAAAATCCGCAATTTGAGCCCAAATACCATGCAGTATTAGTGAAGATCATCTGATTAGGCGAACAATAGTCCTGAGTTTCCATGCTAATAAAGCCATCGACAATATCATCTGAAAAATAAATTTTTCCATTTGACAAAGCATAGGTTTTTGATCCTAAAACAAAAACCTGGGAAACTGGAAATCCAAAAAGGTCATCGTCCTGTGGAATCCATTGTTCATTTCCGGTCTTAGAAACAGGGCCTATTGGAGTTGCCATAAAAATAGTACTATCTACCCGGCAGGCATCATGGCAATATCGGTTTTCAAGCCCCAGGCTTAAATCTTCCCATACCGAATCTTGAAAATTGAAACAGAAATAACCATCATTAGTATAACAGCATAATGATTCTGTATCTTCAATAAAATTTACCCAATAGACTTGATTTGGTAAAGAATCCGACTGAATCAACCATTCACTTGTCCCGGCATTGTAGATATAAAAATGGTTTTCTGATGCCAGCCAGAGATTTTCATCATATAAATACGGATGCCCTTCGGTAATATTTTGCAAACAATAAGTTGTCCACGAGTAACCATAATCATCACTTTGGAACAAGGTATCAACACTTTCAAATAAACAGAACAGAGTTCCTTGTTGTGAATAAATACAGTTAATCTCAGCTGAATTCGTAGACGGATCAACTTCGGTCCAGCTTTCTCCATTATCAGAAGTCCGGATCAACCCATCGTAATAGGTATTAATAAATAAAATACTATCCACATTTTTGAAATCACGATATGAATATTCCAGATCCAGTAACTCCCATGTAAATCCATTGTCAAGTGAACGATAAAATGATGACATTGTATTTCCCCCCAAACAAAACAGGGCATTCCCAGTAGAACAGATTTTCATGAATCCCCCCTTGAGACACGCAGTATCCCATTTGGTGTCCTCAATATTTCGCCTGAATATCCCGCCACTTCCATCAATAAAAAGAAATGAATCCTGCTGGACTATACTTGAGCAATATGTCCCCTCAATCCCCTGGCACGGGACCCATTGGGAGCGGGCAGGACTAATAACAATAATGAAAAGTAATGCGGCAAGGATTGGTTTTAATATCTTCATGATCAGGCAGGTATTTGAAACTTAAATTTACAGAAAATTCAAAGAGAATGATTATTTGTTGCTTAAAAATGAAGGATTTTGATTAATTTTGAAGGACAAGCCGTTCACAGAATATTAGCTAAATAGAATGATGATTGAATCTGCGAGGTGAAAAGGCTGTAAACCCAACTACTTATTAATACCAGGCAATCCTGGATTGGTTTACGGAGTATTAAACAAAAATTAATTATCATGAAAAAAGAACTAATAGCCGAACTGTTGGAAAAGTTCGAAAATGCCTGCTATGTATATCAGGGCATTGAGTGCTGGAGTGCGAGGGAATTACAAGTAATTCTCGGATACACAAAGTGGGACAATTTTTTTAAAGTACTGGAAAAAGCGAAAAATGCATGTAAAAATTCTGGGGTTTCGATTTCTGATCATTTTGCTGATACCGGGAAAATGATCAATTTAGCAAAAGGTGCTCAACGTGAAGTGATTGACTACACATTGACTCGTTATGCGTGCTATCTAATCGCTCAAAATGGAGACACTTCAAAACTTGAAATTGCTTTTGCACAGACCTATTTTGCTGTCCAAACCAGAAAGCAGGAAATAATCGAACAACGTCTTCTTGAAATTGCCAGGGTAACTGCACGGGAAAAATTAACCAAATCAGAGAAAAAGCTCTCCGGGATTATTTTCGAGAGAGGCGTCGATGAAAAAGGATTTGCATCAATCAGGAGTAAAGGAGACAAGGCACTATTTGGAGGGTTTTCAACTACTGACATGAAAAAAAAGCTAACTGTGCCTGATAACAGGCCTTTGGCTGATTTTTTACCGACGCTCACAATCAAAGCAAAAGATTTTGCAACTGAGTTGACCAGTCATAATGTAATTGAAAAGAATTTAGATGGAGAAAATCAAATAACCGGTGAACACGTTGATAACAATAAGGCTGTAAGAAAGATGCTCGAAGAAAGAGGGGTTAAACCTGAATCACTTCCACCGGCAGAAGATGTCAAAAAGGTGCAACGCAGATTTGAGGGTGATAAAAAGAAAATTATCAAAGAATTGAAAAAACAGAAATGATAAATTCGAATATCGAATATCGAATATCGTTACTTCTCAATCCACTCCCTCGCATTCACAAACGCCTCGATCCAGGGAGATACCTGGTCGGATTTCCGGTCGGCGGGGTAATAGGCCCAGTTCCAGGGATGGAGGGAGCGTTCCAGGTGCGGCATCATCACGAGGTGACGCCCGTCGTGCGAACAAATGGCGGCTGCGGCATAATCTGAACCGTTGGGATTGCCGGGATATTCGCTGTAGCTGAACTTCATCGGGATCTCATACTTGCCTTCTTCGTATGGCAGCTTAAACCGGCCTTCGCCATGCGCTACCCAAATGCCCAGCCGAGTTCCGGCAAGACTTTTCAGCATAATGCTCTTGTTTTCCCTGACATCAACATCCAGGAAAATCGATTCAAACTTGCCGGAAGAATTGTGCAGCATTTTCGGCATATGGGCATGCTCGGGATAAACCAGCCCCAGTTCTACCATCACCTGGCAGCCGTTACAAACGCCAAGGCTTAGCGTATCGGGACGTGCATAGAATTTATCCAGCGCTTCCCTTGCTTTCGGATTGTATATGAATGCACCCGCCCAGCCTTTCGCCGAGCCCAGCACATCGCTGTTGGAAAATCCTCCCACGAAAACTATGAAATTGACATCCTCCAGGTTTTCACGGCCCGAAATGAGGTCGGTCATGTGAATGTCCTTCACGTCGAAACCGGCGAGGTGCATGCTCCAGGCCATTTCGCGGTCGCCATTCACGCCTTTTTCGCGAATAATAGCAGCCCGTATGCCGCTTTGGACCCTTCGAGAGGAATCTAAACCATACTGCCCTAAACTGCCGGTAAATGAAGAGGGGAAGTGGAAGGACAGTTCCTGCGATTTGTAATTTTTATACCGTAATCCGGCTAATTCAGGCCCGCATTGTTTGCGGTCGAGCAGGTAAGATGTCTTAAACCAGGTATCGCGTAGAGTGTTAAGGTTTAAGTTGTAAGTTTTAAGGTTGTGGGTGATAATAAATGATCCGTCATTTAAGGATTTGCCTATAATATGATAAGTGATGCCTGAATTTTCAAGCAGTTTCGCTACAATTTCACGGTCTTTCACCTGGATGATAACTCCGGGTTTTTCACTGAATAATAGCTTAATGAGATCATTCTCACCGAAACCGTCAAGATTAACCTCCATCCCGGTATCGTTCCTTCCGAATGTCATTTCCAGCAGGGTAGTGATCATCCCTCCGGCCGAAATATCATGACCTGCAAGCACCAAACCTTCGCGGATCAAGCTCTGCACCGTTTCAAAAGCCTTCGCAAAATATTCGGCATCGGGAACGCCGGGGACCTTCGTCCCGATGGCATTCAAAACCTGGGCAAAGCTACTGCCACCCAGATGGAATCCGTCGCGTGAAAAATCGATATAAATGATTTCACCATCGACCGGTTGCAATACCGGTTCAACGATCTGCCTGATGTTTTCTACCTCACCAACCGCGGATATGATCACCGTTCCCGGGGCAAACACCTTCTGCCCGTCAGGATATTTCTGCGTCATGGAAAGGGAATCTTTGCCTGTCGGGATATTGATCCCAAGAAGGATGGCGAAATCGCTGATCTCTTTTGTGGCAGCATAGAGCCTGGCATCTTCACCGGGGTTCTTCGCAGGCCACATCCAGTTGGCGCTGAGGGATACCCCTTTCAATCCGTCGGCAATGGGTGCCCAGACCAGGTTGGTAAGCGCTTCGGCCACCGACAGCACCGAGCCTTTGCCCGGATCGGCAAGGGCTGCAACAGGCGCATGCCCGATGGAAGTGGCAATGCCTTTTATCCCCTGGTAGTCGATAGCTACAACGCCCAGGTTGTTAAGCGGGAGCTGGACAGACCCGGCACTTTGCTGTTTGGCAACACGGCCGGTAACGGAACGGTCGACCTTGTTGGTCAGCCAGTCTTTGCAGGCAACGGCCTCTAACTGGAGAACCTGCTCCAAATAATCCTGCAAAGACGCCGTATTATATTTCGGTTCCGCAAAATTTGCGGGTTCTGTTTTATCTATCAGCACTGTCTTCGGCGGCTTTCCGAACAAATAGGCCAGCTCGAGGTGCATGGGCTTTTCGCCTTTTTTATTGATGAATGAAAGGATATGATCGCCGGTGGTTTTACCCACAACATAAAGCGGCGCCCTTTCCCTTTCGGCAATGCGCTGCAGCAAAGGCAGGTCCTTTTCGTGGATGATGAGCCCCATGCGTTCCTGGGATTCATTGCCGATGATCTCTTTATCTGATAATGTAGGATCGCCGATCGGCAGTTTACTCATATCAAAGGTGCCGCCTGTGGCTTCGACCAGCTCTGACAGGCAGTTCAGGTGCCCGCCGGCGCCGTGGTCGTGGATGGAAACGACCGGGTTGGCACCCGATTCAGCCATGGCCCGGATGGCGTTGTAAACCCGTTTCTGCATCTCGGGGTTGGCGCGCTGCACGGCATTCAGCTCGATGGTATTTCCGTATTCGCCGGTAGCCACCGACGAAACTGCTCCTCCTCCCATTCCAATCCGGTAATTATCACCGCCAAGGACCACGATCAAATCACCGATACCCGGCTCATCTTTCAGGCTTTCTTCTAAAATCCCTGTCCCAATGCCTCCCGCTAACATGATCACTTTATCGTAACCATATGTCTTGCCGTTCTCTTTATGCTCAAATGTCAGAACACTGCCACAGATCAGGGGCTGTCCGAACTTATTGCCAAAATCGCTGGCACCGTTGGAAGCTTTGATCAGGATCTCCTCCGGGGTCTGGTAGAGCCATTTGCGGGCCTCAGTATTTTCTTCCCAGGTCCTGCCCGGGGTAATCCTTGGGTAGGAGGTCATGTAGACGGCTGTACCCGCATAAGGAATGCTGGCCTTCCCGCCCGCCATCCTGTCGCGGATCTCTCCCCCGGTGCCTGTCGCAGCGCCATTGAAAGGCTCAACGGTAGTCGGGAAATTATGGGTCTCAGCTTTCAGGGAGATGACGGAATTGATATCCCGGATGCGGAAAAAATCGGCCTTATCCTGGGTGAACGGCGCAAATTCCTCGGCAACCGGGCCTTTCACAAAGGCTACATTATCTTTATAAGCTGAAATCAGCCGGTTAGGATGGGTTGCAGATGTTTTTTTGATGAGAGAAAAGAGGGATTCAGGCTGTTCTTTCCCGTCGATATTAAAAGTGCCGTTGAATATCTTATGGCGGCAGTGCTCCGAATTGACCTGGGCAAAGCCGTACACTTCGCTGTCGGTAAGGTTTCTTCCTGATTTTTTCGCAACCTCAAGCAGGTAATCCACTTCATCATCGCTCAGGGCAAGGCCTTCCTGCTTATTATAACTTTTAATATCTTCAATAAAGATGATGGGTTCGGGCTTATGTTCTATCGTGAAAATATGCTGGTCCAATCCCTTGTAAAGCCTTTGCAGCATAGGATCGAAGGCAGAATCCCTTTCTGCAGGGAAAAATTCCTCGATCCGTTCTATGCCCTGTATACCCATATTCTGGGTGATCTCAACGGCATTGGTGCTCCATGGGGTGATCATTTCTTTTCGGGGACCGATAAAAGATCCCGGGATATGGTCCCACAAGGCTATGGAAGCGTCATTGAAAAGCCAGGCCAGTTTCTCCAGGTCTTTTTTAGCAAGATGTTCCTGGCAGCCAACGGCATAAATAACGGAATGGTTGTTCTGATAAAAAATGACCATAGGGTTTGTTTTTAAAGGATCACTTCTTCTTTTTAAGTTTCTGCAGGTTTTCCCTGGAAATACCGAATTTTTCCTCGGTTGCGTCGTCGCCGACAGGTTCTGTATGAACTATCACATCGTAAACATCCCTGAGCTCGGCCCGGATTTCCTCCTCGACCTGGTGTGCAAGGAAATGTGCTTTGTTAACGGAAATATCGCCATCCACTTCCACATCCACGGCAACCATATAGCGGTGGCCAATTTTCCGGACCCTGGCACGGTGCGGGTTGTGTGCGCCCTCTACTTTTAATATCGCTGAAAAAATCCTGTCATAGACGGTTTCATCTTCAACGCCATCCATCAGCTCAAGGCTCGATTCGCGGAAAATGCGGAAAGCCACGAACATGATCCAGACACTGACGGCCAGTGCCGTAATCGTATCAAAAACGGGCATCTTAAGGGTGAATGTGAAGAAAAGCCCGACCAGTACTGCCATTGAGATGATCACATCGCCAAGCATGTTGCGGCCATTGGCCTGGAGCATAAGGCTACCGGTCTTTTTCCCGATCTTTTGCTGGTACCAGGCCAGGAAAAGCTTCCCAAATATTGAAAAGATGGTCACATAAATAGCCAGCAATGAAGGAATTTCCCGTGACAGGCCTTCTGTTAAGCGGTGAATTGTTGAAATGGCAAGTTGTGCCCCGGCAAAGAAAATGATAAATGAAAGGACTTTGGATGCGATCGTGTCGGCCCTTTCGTAGCCATAGGCAAATTTCAGGTTTGGCGGACGCGAAATCACAAAGGCGGTAAAAAGGGTAATGACAGAAGCTACAATGTCGCCGGCGGAATCAATACCGTCGGCTACTACTGCAAGACTGCCAGCCAGTATACCTATAACTATTTTGAGCACCGCGAGGAGGGCATTCCCTCCGATGCTTACCCAGGAGGCCCGAACGATCAGCTTCTCCCGGTTTTCCATGCTATTCCTGTGCTGCCAGGAAACGTTCTGCCTCCAATGCGGCCATACAGCCGCTGCCTGCAGCGGTCACCGCCTGGCGGAATTTCCAGTCCTGTACGTCACCGCAGGCAAATACGCCAGGGACGTTGGTTTCAGTGGAATCGGGCTTTGTTATGAGGTACCCGACTTCATTCATATCGAGGACGCCGGTAAACAGGTCCGAATTCGGCTTATGGCCAATGGCGGAAAAATATCCGTCAACTTCGAGATTTGTTTGTTCCCCGGTTTTAACATTTTCAATAATAACCCCTGTAACGGCTTTATTGAATCCTTCTTCCGTCCCTACAATTTCTTTCACCACATGGTTCCAGTGGAGAACGATATTCGGTGTATTGGCAACCCTGTGCTGCATGGCCTTGGAGGCACGCAGTTCATCACGGCGGTGCACCAGGTGGACAGTGCGGCAAAGCTTGGCGAGGTAAGAGGCTTCTTCGGCAGCCGTATCGCCGCCTCCGACAATCGCCACATCCTTTCCGCGGTAGAAGAACCCGTCGCAGGTAGCGCAGGCTGAAACGCCGGCTCCCATGAAGCGTTCTTCAGATTCCAGTCCCAGGTACTTGGCCGTTGCGCCTGTTGCAATGATCAGCGTATCGGCCTCCATGGTCTTACCATCATCAGCCTTAACTTTGAACGGCCTTTTGGAAAGATCAACCTCGGTCACAATCCCGAAGCGGACATCTGTACCGAACCTGGCAGCCTGTTTCTTCAGGTCTTCCATCATCTGCGGTCCCATGATCCCGTCGGGGTAACCCGGGAAATTCTCAACATCAGTGGTTGTGGTTAATTGTCCTCCCGGCTGGATGCCTTCGTAAATAACAGGATGAAGATCAGCGCGAGCGGCATAAATTGCGGCGGTATAACCGGCAGGTCCCGATCCAACGATCAGGCAATGAACGTGTTCTATATTTTCACTCATGTGTTTGGTTTGTTTGCATTTGAAAGCGCAAAGCTAAGAAAAAGTCATCAGTCTTCAGTCGTCAGTCGTCAGTGAAAAACTTCTTTTCGAAAACTTGGTCAGTAAAAATATAATGTACATTGATTGATGACTGAAGACTGACGACTGACGACTGAAGACTGACGACTGATGACAATTACATATATTTGCATCATGGCAGAAAAATCTAACAACTGGACCGACAAACTGAAAACCCGCTGGGGGATCACCTCCACTTTCCAGGTGATCATCATACTGGTGGTTTTTGCCTGCACGGGTTTTACCGTACTTTATGTTGAAGAGGTCATTTTCAAAATGCTGGGTATCAGTGATGTGAAAAGCTGGTGGATGGCATTTCTGCTATTCATCCTTATCACCTTACCACTTTATAACCTAATCCTGCTTATTTACGGTTTTATTTTCGGCCAGTTCAACTTTTTCATCAATTTTGAAAAGCGTTTTTTGAGCCGGATGATCAAGCCATTCAGAAAAAAATCATCAAAATCATGAAAATCATACTCCGTCTCCTTGTTTATACCTGTGCGGTGCTGATCACAGCCTGGCTGCTGCCGGGTGTGTCGGTTGAAAATTTCACCACCGCAATCATGGTGGCTATCGCAATGGCCATTCTGAATACTTTTATCAGGCCGGTCCTGATTTTCCTCACCATCCCGGTTACGATCGTCACCCTGGGCCTTTTCCTGCTTGTCATCAACGCCCTGATCATCCTTCTCATCGGCAAAATCGTGCCCGGTTTCGTGGTTGATGGTTTTTGGTGGGCTTTGCTCTTCAGCGTGATCCTTAGCATCATCGCTTCTCTTTTCGGAACCAGTTCAACAACTATTGTAAGACGCCACGAACATGAAAAACCGACCGATACTTTCCAGTCCTGAAATTGAAGCCATTATAAGAAAATGCCTGATCTGCAATATTGCCATGATCGACCCGGAAGGCAAGCCTTATGTTATCCCGATGAACTTTGGCTTCGACGGGGAATACCTGTATTTCCACGGTAGTGCGAAAGGCAAAAAAGCCGATGTGCTGAAGAATAACCAGAATGTCTGCATTTCGTTCAGTACCGATCATGAATTGCGGTATGTGAATGAAGAGGTGGCCTGCAGCTGGAGCATGCGTTATCGCAGTGTCATTGCGTATGGGAAAGCTGAATTTGTTGAAGATTTTGATGAAAAGGTCAAATGCCTGAATGTGGTTATGGCGCATTACACCGACCGGCCATTTGAGTACAATGCCCCTTCAATTAAGGAAGTGATGGTTTTCAGGGTGAAGGCGGAGAAGATGGATGGAAGGGTTTATGGGTATTAGTGGTGAGGTGGTGGAGTGGTGGAGTGGTGAGGCGGTGAGGTTTTGAGGTTTTGAAGATATCCGTGAAAATCCGTAAAATCCGTGTTATCCGTGTGCCGTTATCTGCTGGATAATCGCTTAAAAATATAATCTGCAACCAGAAAGATTGCTGCTCCTAGCCCGGCGCCCCAGATGCCGCCGACAATGACATCGCCCGGGTAATGAACTCCCAGGTAAATCCGGCTGTAACAAAGTAATAATGCCCATAACATTACGAGAAGTGTAAAGTACTTTATTTTCTTCCCCAACAATAAAGAAAGATAAGTGGCCAATGCAAAGGAATTCACTGCATGAGACGAAATAAAGCCATATTGTCCTCCGCAGCGGTCATTTACCAGGTGGACCATTCCGGCAAGTGATGGCTCATGGCAGGGCCTCAGCCGTAAAAAGACATTTTTAAAAAGATGTACCGATGTCAGGTCGCTCAGGACGATCAGTAATCCTGCCATGATTATCAATATCCAGGCACGTTTTCCGTACTGTCTTGCAAGAAGATAGGCGAAGAAAACATACAAAGGGATCCAGATCAGGCGCTGTGATGCCCAGTACATGATGAAATCAAAAAACGCGGAATGTGCGCCGTTGATAGCGAGAAACAGACCGGTATCGATGGATTTAAGGGATTCCAGCATGGCAATCAGATCAAGCTAACTCGGAAAGGTTCAGTTCGTTCCAGATCAAATCCTTCAGTTTAAGAATGCCTTCCCCGGTAACGGAAGAAATGAAGACGGTCTTTATTTTCGGCAGCTCGAGTTTCATTTCCGATTTCAGTTCGGCGTCGAGCAGGTCGGACTTGGAAACAGCCAGCAGCCTTGGTTTGTCGAGCAGTTCGGGATTATACTCCTTCAGTTCATTGAGAAGTATCTTGTATTCTTTCCGGATATCTTTCGAATCGGCGGGAATAAGAAACAGCAATAAAGAATTTCGTTCGATATGCCGTAAAAAGCGCAGCCCTAATCCCCGGCCTTCGCTTGCCCCTTCGATGATCCCGGGGATATCGGCCATAACGAATGAAGCTCCGTCGCGATAGGAAACGATGCCCAGGTTCGGCGTCAGGGTGGTAAACGGATAATCGGCAATTTCGGGTTTAGCGGCAGAAACGACTGAAAGCAGGGTGGATTTCCCGGCATTGGGAAAGCCCACCAGCCCGACGTCGGCCAGTATTTTCAGCTCAAGGATGACCCAGCCTTCCTGTCCGGGTTCACCGGGCTGTGCGAAACGAGGCGTCTGGTGCGTTGAAGTCTTGAAATGATCGTTGCCAAGTCCACCCCTTCCACCCGGCATGAGTATCTTTTTCTCGTCATGCTCAGTGATCTCGAAGAGTATCTCGTCAGAATCGGCCATCTTTGCCACTGTGCCAAGGGGGACCTCGATGATCTTATCTTCACCGAAAGCGCCGGTGCTGAGCGATTTGCCCCCAACTCCCCCATTGGTGGCCTTCAGGTGCTTGGTGAATTTGAGATGAAGCAGCGTCCAGAGGTGGCGGTTGCCTTTGAGGATGATATGCCCGCCGCGGCCGCCGTCACCGCCGTCAGGACCGCCCTTTGGGATGTACTTGGCCCTGTTGAGATGTCTCGAACCGGCGCCACCTTTTCCGGACTGGCAGTGTATCTTGACGTAATCGACGAAATTTGGGGAGGACATTATTGGTTTTTTAACTATTTCGCAAAGTTAAGCAGAGTTTCGCAGAGTTTCGCGGAGAAGTTAAATCATTATAAACCATTGACTACACGTCTGACTCCATTCTTTAATAAAGGCACATTAAAATTTATCAATAGCCCTAATTTATAATGGCCTAATTTCAAATAAGTTAAAACCTGGGCAAAGTGAACATCCATCAAAGAATCAACAGTTTTCAGCTCAATTACAACCAGATTATCAACCAATAAATCAATCCGATAACCATGATTTAAATGAACATTTTTATAAATAATGGGTAATGGAAGTTCTTTAACCACCAATAATCCAGACTCCTTCAGATCGTAAAACAAACATTCCCGATAGGCTGATTCAAGTAATCCTGGCCCGAGGTGGCTATGAATATCAATAGCCATTCCAATCACTTTTTGTGATATAATATTCTCTGGTAACATAGTTGAAAAATTTAAGGTTAGAATAAATGAAGATTGATTGTGAGGATTTTAGTTTAAACCTCTGCGTACCTCTGCGAAAACTTTGCGCAACTCTGCGAAATAAAAAAAGGAGATCTCTAACCTATTAATCCGGAAAATCAAAAAAAATACCCGGTCAATCAAAAAAAAATTAAACTATTTTATAAATATCACCGTAATTCCTTCCAAACCCATCATAATCCAGACCGTACCCCACAATGAATTCATTTGGTATCTCCATGCCAAGGTAGTCAATCCGGAAACTCTCACGGAAAGCCGTTGGTTTGAAAAGCAAAGCGACCAGCTTCACATCTTCCACACCAAGGTAATACAGCTTATTGATGAGATACTGCATGGTTGTGCCGGTATCGATAATATCTTCAAGGATGACGATATATCTTCCACGGAGTTTTTCATTCAGACCGATCAGTTCTTTCACATCTGAAGTCGTAGATGTGCCGGAATAAGAGGCCAGCTTGATAAAACTGATTTCACTTTCTATGGTGATTTTCCGGTAAAGATCAGCGGCAAAGATAAAAGCGCCATTCAGCACAACGAGAAAAAGAGGGTTTTTGCCCTGCAGGTCATGGTTCAGCCTGGCTGCCAGACTTTCGATGGCAGCTTCGATTTCTTCAGCTTTTATAGAAAGTTTAAATTCTTTATCTTTGACCTTTATAGATTTCATGGCTGGGCTAGTTGGTTCGCAAAGTTAACGATTACTAATTCCAAATTCCAAATTCCAAATTCCAAATTCCAAATTCCAAATTCCAATCAATGACCATCAATAATAAAACATTCCCGAACTTAAACCTAAACACTTAACCCTTAACACTTATATTTTACCACTATGACCCCGTTAGTAAGCATAATTATGGGTTCCACCTCCGATCTCCCGGTAATGGAAGACGCAGCGAAAGTTTTAAACGAACTCAGTATCCCTTTTGAAATGAATGCTTTATCCGCACATCGTACCCCGGATAAGGTCGAAGAATTTGCCAAATCAGCAAAAGCCCGCGGGCTGAAGGTTATCATTGCCGGGGCCGGCATGGCAGCTCATTTGCCGGGTGTTATCGCTGCGATGACACCGTTGCCCGTCATCGGCGTGCCGATCAAAGGCTCGCTAGAAGGACTGGATTCGCTGCTGGCCATCGTCCAGATGCCTCCCGGAATACCGGTTGCGACAGTGGCAATCAATGGCGCAAGAAATGCCGGTATCCTTGCCGCTCAAATCATTGCGACTGGCGATGATAAGCTGGCAGATAAGTTGGTAATTTTTAAGGAAGAGCTGAAGGATAAGATCATCAAGGCGAATGAGGACCTGGCGAAGGTGAAATTTGAGTACAAAGTCGATGTTTGAAATTATACCACTAAGGCACTAAGGGCACTTAGAAACACTGAGATTAATGCTTAATGCTTAATGCTTAATGTTTAATTTTTAATACTTATTTTTTAATGTTTTAGATTCAGTCCTTTTTTTACTAATATTAATACATCCTTTTTTAAAGCTGTTATGAAAAAAGATTGGAACCCGGAATTTCCTGAAGCCAGCCATGTCAAAATTAATATCTTAAATCTGAGACCGTGGGTATATTTTATAGAATGTAAAAACGATAGCGGACTTCAAATTGTTAAGAAAATCGTAAAAATCTGATCAATATGTATCCTTAGTGTTTCTTAGTGCACTAAGTGCCTAAGTGGTGAAAATCTATAGCTTGCGAATAAGCAAAACCCCGTCCCTTACCGACAACAACACATTCTCCACCCTTTCATCAGCCTGGATCTCTGCATTAAACCTGATGATTCCCTTAGTCTCAGCGTCTCCTGCCCTGTCGCCTTCCAGCACCCTTCCATCCCATAACGCATTATCTGCCAGGATATAGCCTCCTTTTTTAACTTTATCAAAGACAAGTTGGTAATAATCCAGGTAATGCTCTTTGGCAGCATCGAGGAAGACAAGGTCGAAAATTTCATCCAGGGTTGGAATGATCTCCAGCGCATCGCCGTCATGGAGCACTATTCGGTTTTCCAGCCCGGCTTTTCCGAAATATTCCCGGGCAATTTCAGCGTAGGCCGGCTCGGCTTCAAGGGTGTGCAATACGCCGCCTTCAGCAAGGCCCTGGGCCAGGCAAATGGCCGAATAACCTGTGAATGTGCCGACTTCCAGTATCCTCTCCGGTCTTATCATCCGGCTGATCATCGATAAAAATTGTCCCTGCACCGGCCCCGACAGCATCCTGGGATATGGCGTATGCAGGAAAGTCATGCGGCGCAGCTCATACAACAGCTCCGGCTCGGGAGTGGTATGGCTTTCGATATATTCTTCCAGCCTGGGATCAATCATGGTGGTTATTGGTTAGTGGTTAGTGGGGATGTTATTATTTTGGAAAATGAGTGTGCTAAGATTCTGAGGATCAAAGATCTCCTGCGCAGTTTCCATGATCTGTTCGCTTGTTATGGCCATGATCTTTTTCCTGATATCTTCTGGTTCATCCAGCCGGCTGTCGTGCAGGTAAGCCTTGCCCGCCGCCATCAGGTAGTTCAGGTTCGACTCGTTGGCGATCTCGATCTGTCCGATAAGCTGCTTTTTTGACTGGCTGAACTGGAAAGCCCCAAGCCTGACCGTACGCAGCTTTTCCATCTCTTTGCGGATAAGTGCCAGTGATTTCTCAAGGTTTTCATTGTCGGTCCCAAGATAAATGCTGAAAATGCCTGCATCTGTGTAAGGCAGGAAAGCCGACTCCACAGTGTAGGCATAGCCATGTCTCTCCCGCACTGCAAGGTTCAACCGCGAATTCATTGCTGGGCCCCCCAGGATATTATTCAGCAGGAACAGCGGGAATCGCCTCGGGTCCCGGCGGTTGTAAGCCACATTACCTATCATGCAGTGGGTCTGGAAAGTGGACCGGGTGAGGTTCAGGTTGAAAGGGGTATATGTTGAAAACGGCTGCCTTTCGGTTCCGGGGACATCAGTTTTAACCGATTCAAAATATTTTTCAACCTGGAGGCATATCTTCCTGAAATTCAAATCACCAACCGTGCAGACAACCATCTTCCCTGCCGTGTAATGATCACGGATAAAGCGGATCGCATCTTCACGCGTAAAACGCATGATATGTTCGGGTTTTCCAAGGATGCTCTTTGCCAGGTCATGCCCGTGGAAAAGGTTTTCCTCCAATAAATCGTAAATTTCTTCAGAAGGATTATCCTTGTAAGAATTGATCTCATCCAGGATAACATCCTTTTCTTTCTTCAGTTCTTTTTCGGGGAATGAAGGCTGTGTAATGATATCAGCCACGAGTTCAAGGGCACGGTGGAAATGCTCATTCAGGAAAGTGGCAAAAATGCAGGTCTCTTCCTTGGATGTAAAAGCATTCAGCTCACCACCGACGCTCTCCAGCCGGGTAAGTACATGGTAAGCTTTTCTTTTCTGCGTGCCTTTGAAAATGGTATGTTCGATGAAATGGGCCATGCCGCCCTGGTCTTCGTTTTCATCCCTCGTCCCGGCATTGATGTAAACGGCCAGGTGTGCTACCGGGCCGGAAGCAGGGATATGCAAAAAACGGATCCCGTTTTGTAAAGTCTTGATCTGAAAATCCATTATCCGGAAAAATGAGGCGCAAAGATAGGTAAGAAAGTATTACTTCCCCGGAAAGCCCTTGTCAACAGAAATCCAGTAGAGGAGCTGGGAATAGCTCCCACCTTCATAGTCCCGCTGGATCACGGGGCCAATGGCCACGACTTTCTTTTCCATTTCAAGCGACTTCGGGTTCCATCTCCATTCTTCCATAAAGCGTATCTTCACTATATCACGGTATGTTACAATTTTGTGAATAACAGTATCGTATTCTTCATAAGGAGGATAAGTCCGCAGCAGGGTTTGATAAATGGTATCGGTCCCAACCGACTTCACCTGTTCAGGGCTGAGGGGATTGCTGAAATAATCGAATGCCTTCACCTCGCCACTCTCCGCCGCTTCCATCATGCGCTGCACAAACGGGTCCCTTTTCGATCCTTCCATGTTGTTCACCCACCAGTCGAGCTGGGGATTGTTATTGTTGATCGGTACGTCATACTGGATCTTGTTGGTAAGGACTTCTTCCCTTCCCAAGCCACCGATACAGGAAATTAACGTGGTGAGCGTCAAAAACAAGGCTAATGCCACCGGATACTTTATGAGATTTTTCATTGCGCTTAATAGGTTTCACACAAAGTTCGGAAAATAAATAAATGGAATTTTATTTACCTTTACCTGAATGCCATTTCAATATTAACCTTCTAAAAATTTAAAACAATGAAAAAGAACGTAGGCTCCATCGACAAGATCATCCGGTATGTACTTGCTGCTGTATTTATCACTTTATTTTTCACAAACGTGGTGGTGGGTGTTTTAGGCTACATCCTGCTTGCACTGGCAGCTATTTTCATTGTTACCAGCCTGCTAAACTTCTGCCCGATCTGGTATCTCTTTGGGGTAAAAACGAATAAATAATTTTAAATTCTGAATTGAGTCTGTGCTGAAAAGCCTTTATATCGCCACGAAAGCACGAAAACACTAAATTACACAAAAGTTATTGGCTTAATAATCAGATTTTTGTGATATTTTGTGTTTTTGTGTTTTTGTGGCATTATTGACTAATCTGACTTTTTAGACTGGACTCAATGTTGAATGTTAAAGTTTGAATGCGGGATTATTATTAAACTTTATAGATAACGCCAAGATTCTTCTTCCCGTCAATTTCCACCAGGAGTGGTTTTTCAAACATGATATGCCTGATGAATTCGTCTTCATAAACGGCGGGGAACTGCTTCAGGTAGTCAAGGTCATAAAATCCATCGTTCATATAAGGGTTTACAGTGAAATAACCGACCCGGAAAGAGGTGAGGTTCTGGAAGAAATGCGTTCCCTGGCTTGGATCGATGCGGTAGTTCTCCAGTCCTGACTCGACAATAACGCGTGCCTGCGAGATTTGCGGCCACTTCACCGGGATCCCGAGCCAGGGGTCCTGTGAACCCCATCGGCCGGGACCGATCAGGATGTAGTTCTTCTTTTCCTCCCTGAACTGGTCGTTGATACGGCTGATCCTTTCTACCATATCCGGATTTTTTGCCGGGTTGAACGAATCGGGCTTCACGTAAACTATATCGCACAGATCGGAAATAGTCCCGTTCCCTAAGGCCGATTTTGAAAAAATGATGGTCTTTTCTACCGGCACTTTTTCCAGATCTGTATTCACGCTTTCCTTGTTATCCACGATTGGCCTGATCTGCAGGCAATAGAATATCTTCGGATCGTTGGCCGGGCGGTTGAGATCAACGGCGAACTCAATTTCAATAGGCTTGCCCATCTCTTTCTGGCCAATTTCAAGTACCGCCTGAAGTATCTCTGCCAGCGGGAATACGTTATGTTTCAGGATATTTGAGAATGTCACCAGTTTCTTTCCCTCAAAATTCACCCCGTCGCGAAGCACGCCATTTTGCAGGTCATAGGTGGATGCCAGCCATTTCAGCGAACCGTCAGCTTCGGCTTCCTTAACGGGCAGCCGGAGGATATTCATCCCATCGTCGGTGACAGGCTTAAAATTCTCCGGATCCATGTCGAGCGCATAAAAATATTTCTGCGTTTCCCTGAGGGCGGCTTCGGGAGAATAGGTCTGCAAAACACGCTTCGGGTATTTTGGTGAAAAGTGCAATGCGAGCCCCCCATCCACGATATATTTACCCAGGCCGAGCGCCACGCTGGCCACCCCGTCTTCGGGCTTTTCAGGATCCAGCGGGTAGAAATTGATCGAACGGGCAACCCCTGAAAAAGACGGGTAAAAGCGGTTTCCATATCTTGTCCCGGCCACCGTTTGCATCACTATGCCCATTTTCTCCTCGTCGATGATATTAGAAGTGGCTGCCATGTAAGCTTTGCTTGCTCTGAAGTAGGTCGATGCATATACGCTTTTGATGGCATTGCTGAGCATCTCCATCATCACGCGCTCGTTATCCATCACGTAAGGCACCATATAGGTCGAATAAATGCCTGCAAATGGCTGGTAGTGTGAATCTTCGAGCAGGCTGGACGATCTTACCGCAATAGGGCTGCGGACATAGGAGATCAGTGTGTAAAGGTCTTCATGGATGCGGAACGGGAGCCTGGCCTGGATGAACTCTTTGAGGATCTCCTCGTCGCTTCGGTCGGAAAGGGCGATTTCATAAAGATTATTCTCCTCCATGAACTCATCGAAAATATCGGTGCAAAGCACAACCGTTCTCGGGATGGTGATGTAAACCCCCGGCCACTTTTCCAGCATGCGGTTACGCTTGATGAGCATGTCGAGGAAGGCCAGGCCGCGGGCTTTTCCCCCAATCGATCCTTCCCCGATACGGGTGAAAGTAAGGTATTCGTCGAAACGCTCCCGGCGGAACTGGGCAATCACACCCCGTGATTTGCTGATGCGGAAGCTGGCAATGGAGTCGAATAGATAACGGCGCACTTCGTCGAGGTCGGCGAAATCATCCAGTGTAATATCGACCAGCATCTCGGCAAGAGGGAACAGCGCCCTGGCCCTGAGCCATTTGGATAGCTGGTTGCGGACGAGCTGGTAGCGCAAAGCTTCGTCAGGCACCTGGAACAGCAGTTCCTGGATGCTCTTGAGATCGGTGGCGCGGGCTATTTCTTCACCGGTTTCGGGATCGATGAAAACAAAATCGCCGAAGGCAAAATATTCCCTGATAAAGTTCTTCAGCTCAACCGAAATGGTTTTGGAGTTCTTATTAATAAATCCGACTTTCAGCTTATCTGCCAGTTCATGGCCTTCCTTATCCGACGATTGTAACAGGATCGGCATGAAGGGATCGTCGCGCTGCACTTTTTCGCAGAACTTCACCCCGGCATACTTCTCCTGCTGACCGTTTCGCGGGTAACTCATATCGGTGATGATCCCCAGCAGGTTACGCTTGTATTTCTCATACAGTCCGATGGCCTCCTCGTAAGTGGTTGCCAGGAGGATCTTTGGCCTTCCGCGCATTCGGAGCATCATCTGGTGCTCGTTCAGGCCTTCCGTCATAAAGTCTTTCGACTGCTTGAAAATGATCTTGTACATGTTGGGAAGGTAACTGGAATAAAAGCGGATGGAGTCCTCTACCAGGAGTATTGCCTGGACGCCAACTTCTTTAATGTCGTGGTCGACGTTCATTTTATCCTCAATCAGCTTGATAATGGCCAGAAGAAGGTCGGCATTGCCAAGCCAGCTGAAGATGTAATCGATCACGCTTTTGCTGGCATCGTTCAGTTTCAGTGTGACTTCCCTGGAAAACGGCGTCAGGACAACGATCGGGATAGCAGGGTTTTTAACCTTTATCTTTTCTGCCAGGCTGAAGGTGTCCATTTCTTCTGAGCTGAGCATCACCACGACCAGGTCTATCTTTTCATCGTTCAGGATCTCGAATGCCTTTTTCTCCGATGAAGCAAGAATAAACTGCGGTGGATAGCGCAGGCTGAGTGAGACATACTCAATGAAGATCTGCTCGTCGATCCGTCCGTCATCCTCCAGGACAAAGGCGTCATAAGCGCTTGAGATCAGCAGGACATGGTATATCCTTCGGCGCATGAGCTTCTGAAAAGAAGTGTCGCTGAAATAATATTTCGGCGCCCTGTAGGCTATATTCGAAAACGGCATAGCTGACGGATTACTAATATCTCAGGGCAAATTTAGTTAAAAAGTCGAAGGATTTGTTAAACACAGTAGTCACAGTAGCGCACAATAGATGACACATTAGATTCTATTGTGGTTTTCTATTGTGTCTTATTGTGTCTACTGTGTTACAACAGAAAATGAAAACAAAACCTTTCCTTTCTTGTTAGAACTTTACATGCTTCAGAGAAAATTCATATTGCTTCTAACACTCTTTCCACTGCTAACCCTAGCCCAGCAGGCCGATGACGTATTATCGAAGTTTATAGTTACACCCGTTAATGAAACGGTTTTCCTGAGATGGACCATCAGGGCGGGCAATACCTGCCAGGATACCTATGTTGAACGATCAGGTGACGGTATTACCTTCGAAAGGATCGGCACCATCGGCGGCATCTGCGGCAGTCCCGACCAGGCCATGACCTATGAATTCACAGATTCCCTGCCTTTGATCAACCGGGTATTGTTTTACCGGATCGAACTGGGCTATTATGGCTATTCATCGCCAAAAACCGTGGAGATCAGCCGGTACAACGAGCAGGGATACCTCCTCGCCCCAAATCCTTTCAGTGATTACAGCAGGCTTTCTTTTGAAAATGAAGCCGGTGAGGAGTTCAGACTGATAATAACGGATATCCAGGGAAGGATTTATAAGGAGATCATGACAGAAGGAGCAAAATTTGATATTCCCGGCACTGATTTTTCTCCCGGTATTTATTTATTTCGTGTGTTAAATAAGGACAAATTAATTTTTAACGGTAAATTTATCATCTTTTAAATCTTAAAAAGATGTAAGATGAAAAAAGTCCTTGTCATCCTGGGAATAATCCTCGCAGTATTGCTGGTCCTGGCAGGCGCCTATTTTATCATGATGAAGTCTGTGCTAAGTAAAATGACCCCTGCAGAAACAGGGCTAGTAACCGACAATATTTACGCTATCCGGGATTCCTATGTGAATGCCTACCTGGTCCGCTCCGACAGCGGCTATATCATGATTGACGGGGGGACAGGTGAGGAAGCTATCAAAGAAGCGCTGGATCAGCTGAAAATCAATCCGGGTGAGATAAAAGTTATTTTCCTTACCCATACCGATAGCGACCATGCCGGTTCGGTGCCGATGTTCCCGGACGCAAAAATCTATTTTTCAAGGCAGGAAGAACAAATGATCAATGGAAAGACTGCAAGGTTCCTGGTTTTCGGTAACAATATCAGCCGGAAGGATTATCAATTGCTATATGACGGACAGGTGTTAAGTTTCGCGGGAGTAACCATAAAGGGCCTTCTAACCCCCGGCCACACACCCGGCACCATGTGCTACCTGGTCGATGGGAAATATCTTTTTACGGGTGATGTGATCAGGCTGATCGATGGAAAAGCAGAAGAGTTCCAGCATTTTATCAATATGGATACGCCAACCGGAATTAAATCCATCGAAAAATTAAGCCTCCTGGAAGGTGTGGATTACATCTTCACCGCCCATCATGGAGTGTCTACTGATTTTGAAGGCGCATTCTCTATTTACAGAAGCTGCAGGTGATTAATTCTCTCTCAGTACATATTCATCGTATTCCAGCTCAAACCGCAGCTTGTGCCTCGATTCTTCCATTGCAAGGGTAAGAAAGATCTCTTTCAACTCGTCGTTTGGGGCGCGCTC
Organism: uncultured Bacteroidales bacterium; assembly: GCA_964371595.1. Lineage (GTDB taxonomy): Bacteria > Bacteroidota > Bacteroidia > Bacteroidales > JAGOPY01 > JAGOPY01. Next base: position 82,421 of record CAYJNJ010000004.1, read on the forward strand.
CGCCAGGTTTGAATAGAGCTTGAAAGCGGATTTTTCGCGTTTCATAGC
>CAYJNJ010000004.1:82478-97251 GCA_964371595.1 uncultured Bacteroidales bacterium
GCCACTACCAGCGCTTCTTCATAACTCAGCTTACCGCTGGCCTTTACATCGACGATATAATCCCCGATCTTCAGGTCGGCGACCTGCTGTTTGGGCATGGTGAAAACACCCTCTTCGCGGATCCTTGTCAGGCGCTGTTTGTGCTTGATCTCCTCGCCTGCAAACTCCAGGAACACATTCTTCATCTCTTCGGAATGGGCCTCCTTAGCAAGACCGGTATAAAACTCAACGGCTTTCTGCTCCTGCTCTATAGCAAAAACCAGTATCTCATCGACATGCTTAAACTCTTTCATACATATCTGTTTTAACGTTTTCAAAAGCTTGTTCAAACTCTTCTTCAAACCTCTTCACGATATTATCGCAACCGTGATCGTACATGCGTTTCGGGTTATCTTCCGCCATCAGCGAGAAATGATATTTTACCGGTTCATCTCCCTTTGGGAGTAGAGAAACTATTTCTTCCATCACCTCATGATGATCTGCACTTTGCTCTATGCCCTGGGCCCTGAGCAAATCAGCCAGTTGCTCCAGGCTGGTTTTTTCCGTAGAGAGCTTAAACTGCGCCTCAAAGCCCTGGATCACCTTCTGGGTATTGGTATAGCTTCCACCCGATTCTACCGGGAAGGAGGCGGGAAGTACCAGGTGGGCGTGCTGCGCCGTTTCGGTCATGAAATAATCCTGCACAACCACGAAGTCGGCTATCGAAAGCCAGCCTGCAGTCTGCACTTTATGGCCTGCGCATCCCAGCGGGTCTTCGCCGAAAATGAAGAGGTTCTTTAAATTGCCGTCTTCCAGCCCAGTATAAATATCGGTGGGGTTCACCTCCGGGAATTTATCCATCTTCCAGGCCTTCCTGATCTTCAATTTTGATGCTTCATCCTTCAATGAAACGCCTCCCACCCCATGATTGCGGCAGATACCCATATCCAGAAGCCCCTGGCTGTTGTTCTTCTCTTTTAGCGAGATCAGTCCGCTGCCGGTCTTGCCCAGCTTACCCGTGATCATGGCCAGGTGGAACAGCGCCGTGCATGAATTCGACGAAAGCTCTTTCTCAGAATAAACGATGATGGCATTGGGCTCGTTATTATATCGCTTTGCAAACTCGATCACTTCGTCCATGATCGGTACCCCGGCCTTGTTGACCAGGTCCATGAAGTTTTCTTTCAGCAGTTCAGCTTTGTATTCTTCAAAACCTTCGCAATGGTCGCGGATGAATAGGCCATTATGGAAATTGTTGGCTACCAGGTAGTAATTCACTGCCCTGATGAAATGATAATATGACTTGATCACCATCATTTCATCCACTTTATGTGCCATGGAACTGTCGGTCCTGGTAGTGATCATTTCAACCGGGATGCCCTTTTGAGATTGTAAATTGTAAATTGTAAACCCAAGGACCGCGTTATCCTGATTGATTTCGGAACCTATAAGATAGATTTTGCCTGCATCCTTTAACTGGCTGAAAGGCGTATTAGCTGTGGCATTATTACGGTAACCGCCGCTTCCCATACGCTTCAGGTAATGGAAATTGGTCACATTGTTGGTCTTTGCCCCTGCCCTGGCCAGCTTCTGGATTAGGTACATCTCTTCGTTCGTCAGCCTGGCGCCTGCAAAAAACACGTTCTCGTCGGCTTTCACCGCCTTGATATGTTGTGCAATAGTATCATAGGCTTTTTTGAATGAAACCTCCTCGAACCGCCCGTTGATCTTCATCAATGGCTTGGTGATCCTGGTTTTATCGTTCAGATAATGGTAACCGAATTTCGGGAAACGGCAAAGATTTCCATCAGTATTAACCTGTCCTTCAACACCCGACACATGCATGACGAACTGGCTCTTGTGGTCGAGTGAAATTGTGCAACCGATAGAGCAGTAATTACAGATGGTTTCAGCTTGTGAAAGCCTGACCGGTCCCGGCTTGAACGGCACATTCTCGGTGATTGCGCCTGTCGGGCAGGTAGAGATACACATCCCGCAGGATTCACAGGAAGTGTCCTGCAGTGCATAGCCCATGCTGGGCGCAACGTAGGTGTTGAAACCGCGGTTTACCAGGCCCAGGGCATTTGCACCTACAACTTCGCGGCAGATGCGGATGCAGCGGCTGCAAAGGATGCATTTGTTGTTGTCGAATTCGATATAAGGATGGCGGAAATCCACGTGGTATTCCTTGAATTCCCCGGCAAGCGCCTTCTGATCGGCCCCATACTGGCTCGAATATTTCTTCAGATCGCAGGTAAACAGTGCAGTGCAGCCGCATTCCAGGCAGCGCTGCGCTTCATGGAAAGCCACTTCTTCAGAAGCGTAGCCCAGCTCAACTTCCTTGAAGTTATCCCTGTCCTTCGGCTCCAGCGTCGGCATCTCCTCTCTCTTCTGCTCTGTGTAAAATCCGTGATAATCTGTGTTAATCTGTGGTTTAAAAGCATCTTTGCTCGAAAAGAACTCTTTCTTCAAGGGCTCCACCGCCAAACCGCGCAGGAACTGGTCGCAGCTATACGATGCCTTCCTCCCCTGCGCAATCGCAGCGATCAGTGTTGCCGGACCGGTAACCCCGTCACCAGCTGCAAATACCGACGGGATCCCCGTTTGCAGTGTTTCCGGATTAGCCTCCAGGTCGCCCCAGCGGTTAGCCTTCACTTCGCCTGTGTCGGCATTGGCCTTGATATCCCCGAGGAAATCGGCTACGGTCTTCTGCCCGATGGCAGCTAAAATATAATCAACCTCCACTTCGAACTCCGAATCCAGCACCGGTACCGGCCGCCTTCTTCCCGATGAATCAGGCTCACCAAGCTCCATCTTAAGGCAGGTAATGCTCTTCACCTGTCCCTTTTCGTTTTTCACTACCCGTGTGGGATTAGTGAGGAACATATATTCCACGCCCTCCAGCTTGGATTCATGGATCTCGATCGGGTTGGCAGGCATTTCATGCTCGGTCCGCCGGTAGATAACATAAACCTTCTCTGCCCCGCAGCGTTTCGAAGTGCGGCAGCAGTCCATAGCAGTGTTCCCACCACCGATGACCGCAACTTTTTTGCCTTTGAAGTTGAAGCGCTCGCCCGTAAGCTCCATCTCCTTCAGGAAATCGATACCCGAGAAAACGCCTTCTGCATCTTCACCTTCGCAGCCGATCAGCGTCCCTTTCTGGGAACCGATCGTCAGGATCATGGCGTCGTATTGCTTTTTAAGGTCTTTGTAAGAAATATCCTGTCCGAATTTTTTATTGAAATGGATATTGACGCCCATCTCAGTGATGTTGTCAACTTCTTTCTGAAGAAGGTCATTTGGCAACCGGTATTCGGGGATCCCGTACCGCAGCCATCCGCCGGCTTTGGGGCTGGCTTCGAAGATATCGACCTGGTGTCCTTCCTTCTGCAGGAAGAAACCGCAGGAAAGACCGGCAGGACCGGCGCCTATCACGGCGACCTTCTTTCCGGTAGCTGGTTTTATAATGGGTTTCCACTTATCGGGTGAATCGATGTCGATGTCGGAGGCAAAACGCTTCAGGTAGTCGATCCCCACGGCAGCGCCTTCGTCGAGCAGGTTACGGCGGCAGGCCACTTCGCAGGGACGGACGCAAACGCGGCCGCAGATGGCCGGCAGCGGGTTGGTTTCCTTGATCAGTCCTACGGCGTCGTGGTACTTACCTTTTTCTATCAGGGAGATGTAGCCCTGCACATCAACGCCGGCGGGGCAGGTCTGCTTGCATGGACCGATACAATCGGCATAGTGGTTGCTAACCAGCAGGTCGAGCGCCGTTTTGCGGGCACGGTGTATCTTTTCGTTGTCGGTCTCTATCCGCATCCCCTCGTTGATCTTGGTGGAACACGAGGGCTGCAGGCCGCGGAGGCCTTCCACTTCAACCACACAGACAAAACAGGAGGTGAATGGCTCCAGCCGCGGGTCATTGCATAGGGTTGGTATCTCGATCCCGTTCCGCTTGGCCAGTTCCAGGATCGTTTCACCCCGGAAACCGTCGACGATATTGCCGTTCAGGATTATATTGACTTTTTCGCTCATGATAGTTTAATAGCTTCGAATTTACATTTGGTATAACACATGCCGCATTTGATGCAGTCGGCCTGGCGGATGTAATGAACAGTCTTGCGTTCGCCGTCGATTGCATTCACCGGGCAGTTCTTGGCACAGACCGTGCAGCCCGTGCATTTGTCGCCGATCACCTCGTAGGTCAGCAGCGCCTTGCAGGCCTTGGCCGGGCATTTCTTGTCACGGATATGGGCTTCGTACTCATGCCGGAAATAACGGATCGTGGTCAGTACCGGGTTCGGGGCCGTCTGCCCTAAGCCACAGAGAGAATTATCCTTAATTGCATACGAAAGATCTTCCAATCGTTCTATATCCCCATCCTGCCCTTCGCCCTTAGCTATACGCTCAAGGATCTCCAGCATTCGCTTGGTCCCTACCCTGCAGAAGGTGCACTTTCCGCAGCTCTCTTCCTGGGTGAAGTTGAGGAAGAACTTGGCCACATCGACCATGCAGGTATCTTCATCCATGACCACCATCCCGCCGGAGCCCATGATGGCGCCGGTAGCGTTGACGGAATCGTAATCCACGATAGTATCGGCCATGTATTCCGGGATACAGCCGCCCGAGGGGCCGCCCATCTGGACCGCTTTGAATTTGCGGTCGTTCTGGATACCGCCGCCCAGCTTGAAGATGATATCGCGGATGGTGATGCCCATTGGCACTTCCACCAGTCCTGAGCGTTTGATCTTTCCGGCAAGGGCGAAGACTTTAGTGCCCTTGCTTTTTTCCGTGCCGTACTTGGCGTATTCCCCGGCCCCGTTCAGGATGATCCAGGGGATATTCGCGAAGGTCTCGACGTTATTGATGTTGGTCGGACGGCGCCACAGGCCGGATGCGGCCGGGAAAGGCGGACGTTTGCGCGGCATGCCGCGTTCGCCTTCCACCGAAGCGATAAGGGCTGTTTCCTCGCCGCAGACGAAAGCGCCGGCACCTTCCTTAATGAAAATATCGAAATTAAACCCTGTCATGCCGAGGATCGAAGATCCGAGGTAACCTTTGGCCCTGGCCTGGTCGAGAGCTATGTTGAGCCTCTTGATCGCCAGCGGGTACTCTGCGCGGCAGTAAATCACACCGCCGGTAGCTTCGATGGCGTAAGCAGCGATGATCATCCCTTCGATGACCGAATGCGGGTCGCCTTCCAGCACCGAGCGGTCCATGAACGCACCCGGGTCGCCTTCGTCGGCGTTGCAGATGATATATTTTTCGGGGGCTTTGTTATCGTTGGCGAATTTCCATTTCAATCCAGTGGGGAAGCCGCCGCCGCCGCGACCGCGGATGCCCGAGCTGAGCACGTTCTGGATCACATCGTAGCGCGAGATGCGCTGTCCGGCGATCTTTTTTATCGCACGGTACCCGCTGCGTCCCTCGTATTCTTCGATACTTTCCGGGTCGATAAAGCCGCAGTTGCGCAGCACGATCTTCACCTGCGATTCGGTGAAGGATTTATCCGGGGTCTCGAACAGGTCGGATTGCACCAGGTAGTCCTTAACCGGGCTGTGCTGGTTTACATGCTTATCGATAAGCTCCACCGCCTTTTCCTCGTTGATCCCGCCATAAAGGTAGGTCCCCGTTTCGTCGACGATTTCCACCAGCGGTTCCCTGTAGCACATACCCACGCAGGATGTTTTCTTCAGTTCGAAGTCCAGGTTCTCGGCCTGCTGCATGGCACGTATCTTTTCGTAAACTTTGCCAGCGCCTGCTGCAACTCCGCAACTCCCTAAACCGACGATCACCTTTGTCTTTTCCATTATATTGAAATAATTACAATTCCATTAGAGCCTTTTTTGCCACAAAAGCACGGAAACACTAAATAACACAAAAGTGAATCTGATTGATAATCAAATCTTTTGTGAATTTTTGTGTATTTGTGCTTTAGTGGCATTAAAATCCCAAATTCATTAAAACTTAAACATTAAAAATTAAGAATTAAACATTAATTGCTATTCTTAACTTCTTCCATCCTGATATTCTTGATGATCCTCACCGCTTCCGTCCCCGTCAGTTTCCCGAATGTATTCTCCCCAACCATCATCACCGGCGCCAGTGAGCAGCAGCCCAGGCAGGCGACGGATTCGAGCGTAAACAGCCCGTCTTCCGTGGTTTCGCCGTCTTTGATCTTCAGCGAATCTTCGAGGGCATCGGAGATCGTGTTGGCGTTTTGCACATGACAGGCAGTGCCGTGGCATACTTTGATAATGATCTTCCCGACAGGTTTCAGACGGAACTGGGCGTAGAAAGTAGCCACACCGTACATATCCGACAGGTCGAGGCCCGTATCGCGGGCGATCTTTTCGAAAGCCACACGCGGAAGGTATCCGAAGATGTTTTGGGTCCCTTGCAGGAGTGGGATGAGGTTTCCTTTTTTGCCCTTATATTTTTCGATCAGGTGATCCAGGCGGCCGAGGTCGACGTCTTCCTGTTTCTCCGTAGTGATCTCGTTTGCTATTCTCTCAATGCGCATAATTTAGCCATTTTACGCGGCAAAATTATATATTCTTCTGCTGAGTATAAGAGGTGAGGGCTAATTTGGAGGCAGTCTAAAGTGGGTTCCAACGTTCCAATGTTTCAGGGTTCCAGGGTTCCAAATTCCAAATTCCAAATTCCAAATTCCAAATTTCTAATTTCTAATTTCCGATCGCAGACCGCTGACCGCTGACCGCTGACCGCCGACCGCCGATCCTTCAGGCTCCGCCTTCAGGACAGGCCGCCGACCGCCGACCGCTGACCGCTGCCTTCCAGCTTGCAGTATGCAGACAGAAGGCCATTAATAACCAATCCTGCGCTTTGGTTGCTGATCTTGACGTTGTCCCAATGCATCAATCTTTTCCAACAGCAATCTGAATATTTGATTGATTTTTGCATCCAGTACTTTAATTTCTTGTCTAAAATCTTTGCTTTCAATTAACAATGTCCTGTATCTGGCAAAAGCCCGCATAATTTCAATATTAACCTGAATGGCTTTATCAGAATTCAAAACTGAAGAAAGCATAGCCACGCCCTGTTCAGTGAATGCCATGGGTAAATATCTCATCCCGCCCCATCTTGAGGTCGCAAATTGCGACCTCAAGATTTCGAATTCATCTTTTGATAATTCAAACATGAAATCGTCAGGAAACCTTGACATGTTGCGCTTTACCTGCTCACATAGAAAATTCCATGCACAAAGCACCAAATACCAAATAAATCCGAAGATTCAAATTCATAAACAAAAATTTTGATCGGATTAATCAGCCGATTCTAAATTTTTGTCATTAAAGCGCTTTGATAATCAGTTTCTGCCTCAATATTTGCTGCTTCAATAAAACTTCCACAATGTAAACACCGGGTTCAAGCAAGGAAATATCAATTGGATTAACTAATTTATTGTAATGTCTCACCCTTAGGCCAAGCTCGTTAAAAATATTTATTCCAATTATATCCCGGAGATCGCTAATATCCAAATTCACCTTATCGCTTGAGGGATTTGGGTATAAATGCAGTTGATTACCAGAGTGAATATCTAGTACTCCAGCTGTACATTCAAGCCATACTTCCTGCTGTGAGTTGCAACCAGTCGCATTATTTGATATTACGACAGTACCGCCAGGTGCTCCAAGGTAATCACATATACTCTGAACATCACATTCCTGTAAAATTATATTATTTGCTATTGTAAGATTATCAATGGAATTGGATGCAATACTGTCAATACCCACCAGGCTGGGTAACTCATAAGCAAATTGGATATTTATATCACCTCCAATAGAATCTATATTGCTTAAAGCGTTAAGATTGGTGAGGTCATAAACTTCGGACAAAATGAAATCCTTTCCGATAGTATGAAGGCTTTCCAGTCCTGTCAGGGAAGCCAGAAAATAACAACCCCATATTTCAAAGGTCCCGCCAATAAAATGGAGATTTTGGAGTGATCCAAATTCCTCAAAGCTATCCATGATATGAATTCTTAAATCTTCACCAATAACCTGTAAACTATCCAGCCCTGATAAATTGATCATTGCCCCGTCTAATTCCAGCCAAAGACTTCCTCCTATTGAATCCAGGGTTTCTAAGCCTGACATATTGGTCATATTCATATTTCCCCACAGGTTGAAATTGCCGCCTATATACTGGAGGTTGCTTAACCCTGTCAAGCTTGACAAGGATGGATTTTGCTGAATATCCAGATCATTTGCTATTGTTTCAAGTTTATCAAATCCAACCAGGCTCGTAAAACTGTTTGCATAAATTTTCAAATTACCTGCTATCGTCTCCAGGTTATTCAGTCCCGACACATTAGTTAAGCTACAGTTTCCGAAATAAAGATCTCCCCCAATGGTTCTGAGGTTTTCCAGACCAGCCAATGATTGCAGTGTACCGCTCCTGAATTCAATATCCTTTTCTATCCCGAAAATACAGTTCAACCCTTCAAGGTTATCGACATTATAGATATATGCATTGCCTGCCAGATAACAACATCCCGGGAAATCTTCTTCAAAATCATTGACCTGATCCTGTTCATAAAAATAATAATTACCGAATGGAAGGCACTCCATTTCAATCCCGCATGAATTGGCGGCATCGGTAACATCTGAACAACCTTCATAATTATAACCTATGTTCACTACACCTGTCGGATCCGACAAATAACTGCAGACAGATTCAACCTGGCAATCGGCTAAATAGTTGTTATACATAATAGTCAGTGTATCGATAGAGGCTGGCTCAATATTGTCGAGGCCTGCAAGTGTAAATAATCCAAAATCCGCATAAATTGTAACCCCTTTGTCAACATAGGTTAGGTTACTCAAGGCGGTCAGATCATTCAAGCCAACATCCATTATAAGAGATAAGCTTCCATAAATGGAATCCAGGTTATTTAGTCCGGTAAGATTCTCCAACCCATAGTTTTGAGATATATTCAAATTACCCTTTACCGAATGCAGATATTCCAGCCCGAATAAATTGACCAGGCTGTTATTATCAATGATAGATAGATTACCGGGTAGAGAATTTGCCTTGCAAAATCCCGATAAACTTGAGAGCAACTGGTTTCCAGCAATCCTGATATCGCCGTTAACATTCATAATATTTCCCAGGGCGCTTATACTCACAAGGGCACTATTTGTATCAATAATCAGATTTCCACCGATTTCAGACAGATTATCCAACCCTGACAAGTCCATTAGTGCATCGTTATTTTCAATTCTTAGCGTCCCTCCTATATTAGCCAACACATCCAGGCCGTTCAGGTTGGTGATCGTAAAACCGCTGATTGTCACATCTCCTTCAATGTAATTGCAGCCGGGATAATTTGTCTGGAAATTGTTTATTGCAGCCTGGTTTGTAAATACTATCCCCTCAGGAAGACAGGATTGAGAGTAAGATATAATGGTAATCAAGGTTACCATTGCGATCGACAGTATTGATTTTTTCATCCGGTTTGGTTTGGTTACCAAATATAAAAAAAATCCCAATCCCACCCAAAGACAATAATTGAAGATAAATTACAGCCTAATGGCCAGATATCAGTTCCCCCTCCTCCAAACTCCGAAGGAGTTTAACGTGAATAGCCCCGGGATTTATCCCGGGGTGCATAGCGAAACCGCACGGATTACCCCAACAATGATGATAGTCGGTTGGCGCGGATTAAGGGTTGGGGTGATTATTCCGGTGAAAGCAGGCCATTGATTCCGGATCAACCTGGTCCCGTTTGGGCAGGAATATTCTATTAATCGTAAATTCACTCATCACCGGTATGTCAGAAATAATATATTTGCAAAAGAGTACTCTATTTTTAAACCATAAAAATAATTTACCATGAAAAAGTTCTATTATTTTCTTTTTATCACATTTCTAACCAGCGGATTACTATTTTATATGAGTTGTACGAAAAAGGATGTTGAGTCCTGTACAGATGGAATTCAAAACCAGGACGAAACTGGTGTCGATTGCGGAGGGCCATGTACTGCCTGTAATAAGATTTTTCTTTGTACCGGCAATAGCGCAAATAATTATTTCCCTTTGAACGACGAAAACAAATGGGTTTATGAATTAACAGCCGGAGTCGGAGATTACTACTGGGTGATTGATGGAACAGATGTTTATGATTCTAAAACTTATTACGTATTGGAGTGGTATTATGGATCTATGCATTGGGCCACATTATATTATAGAATTGATTCAAATGGAGATGTATACGAATATTTTGATGGAACAGAATATTTGTATCTCCCTGCTAACCCTGTAATAAATCAGGAATGGACTTATGGGTCAGGAACAAGAAAAGTTATGTCTATCACGGAATCAAAAGTCACCTCATTTTGCAGTTATACTGACCTTTTACTGATAGGTAATATCGATTCATACGGTACAGAATCTTCTGTATGCTATTTTAAAAAAGGATTAGGAATGGTTAATGATCCCGGAATGCTTAATTATGAATTGGCAGCAGTCATATTAAATTAGAGATGCGGCTGGATTGCGACAGGAAAGAGATCGACAACAAAATGATTTTTTGCTGTCAGTCAAGATGCATCACATCGTAGGGTTACAGTATCTCTGATTGATTGTGCCCGATCAGGAAACCGCTGTGACGCAGATGGCGCAGGGTTTTCAGCCTCGCTGCGCCATTGCGGTGAAAATGGATGTAAGGCAGGCAAGCCTGCAAACAAGCTCGGCATCATGTCCCGTTTTGCATTTTGCGTTTTTCAATTTGCTTTTCCTGGGGCACTTGACATTTTTCCTAAAGTCTTACAATCCTAAAATCTTACAGTCCTACAGTCCTACAGTCCTACAGTCTTCCAGTCCTACAGTCCAATTGCCCTCACTTCCGCTTCACCTTCTTTGCAAATATCTCCAGGCTATCGCGGTTGATCCGGTCGTTGCCAACTTCCGAAACGCCGTAACCCGCTCCTATCATGGCCCCCATGCTGGGCTGGATATAGGCCATGATCTGGTTGTCCTGCGCATTGAAGATGTACTGGAAATTCATAATGGAATTATGCGTATTCAATGAGATAACATAAGGAAGAATGACCACGTATGCAGTGTTTTCAAGCTTGTTGACGATAGCGCTGTCGATGGTTTCTTTGTCGCATATGGTGAACGGATAGGGATAGTACTTCGAAATAGTTGTTTTTGGTACTTTTTTATCGAGCAGGTCCTCGCGGATTAAAAGGTTCATTTCCGCAAGCTTCGGTGCATTCTCTTCCACCTGTTTGTCCATAAACTTTTTAGCCGACATTTTAACGTCTTCATTCTTGTTCTTCACCCTGTAATCAAAATAATATGTCACGCCCGATACGCCAAATATCACGCTGGCCTTGGTGGGGAAAACATCGGGCAACTGGGTCGTATAAACAGGCGAAATACCGAAACCTTCGATATTGCAAACGACCATGGAAGTAAAATGTGCACGGTAATCCACATCATCGGTATTATATTTCATATTCCACGACCAGTTAATGCCATGTGCATTCAGACAGCCTGACTGAAAAGCAGAAGGGATCTGTGAGATACAATATATGATTGCATAATCACGGTTGCCGGTTTGCTTTAGTTCCCTGACCTGGTCAAAGCTCATATATTCAAAGCCGTTTTCCTTGTATGGCCAGTTCTGTTCAATAATCTCCTTCATATTATTATTGTAATCAACAACGTCGGATTTATATTTGGCCAGTTGATCATTCTTCCCTTTTTTGGCGAGTTTCTTGATCACTTTCTCCCGCGGCTCTTCGGTGACGACGATAAGTTTACGTTTCTGTATCTTCATAATATCTTCATATTTTCCCATACCCATCTGGGAAGAAGCTATCAGTGCGAAATTACAGACCAGAAATAAGGTCAAAATTGATTTTATCGTTTTCATAGCGATCAGATTGTCACTTCAAATTCACCTTCGGTTACTGTTATCGTATCGGAGCCGCCAGCAAGGATCCCGACAAAATTAAAAGTGCATTTCAGGCGTTTCGATTCTGTGTTGTATTCCACAACAGTGATCGTTCCGGATTGGGAAGTGTAAATGGAACTTCCTGCCATAGTGTACTGGGCATAATAATCCCCCAGCATGGTCAGGTCATATGATCCTACTTCAATAACTTCAGGAAGAATGATATTCAAGATATTTGACGAATTCATCCCGGATATCCCGACCTGGTCCCAGATATGCGAGACATTGATCGTTGCAGCGCTGAATGAAACTCCGTCAACCTTAGCAGTCATATATTTGACCATAGCAGCTGTGGTGAAAGAAATCTCATTGCCATAGGCAGTTCCTGCGCTAATTGTCGCATATGCCCTCACATAATATGGGGTGTTGGTGGTTAATCCCGTAAGAGAACTGATAAAACTTCCCATCCCGGTGCCATCCGTTGTTTTATTACCGTTGATATCCGGGGAATGCTGAAGGCCCCAGCACACGCCCCTCGAGGTAACTTCCAGGCCTTTGTCATCCGTGACATTTCCACCACTCCAGGCTGAAGTGCCAGTGATCTGGCCCGCTGCTTCCGTGCTGACAACGGGCATATTATTATCATCTTCACTTTTTTCACAGCCTGCACTAATACAAATCACAATTATCATTGTAAAAAAAGAAGCAAATATTTTTCCGAACTTTTTCATAAGTTTTTGAATTGCTAAACCTGGCAGGGGATAAAAGTATCCTGCCAGGTTTAAAATTGATACTAAAGGAAAATTTAAAATCTTGGTTTTCACAAGCAACAGGAGATTTTATTGCCTGGCAAAATCATAATTAAACACAGCGCTTCGCATGACGCAATTATCGTCGACATTCGTAAAATCCAGTGTCGTTTCAGAGCATGAATAATTGTAATCTACCGGGTCGCTGGAACAGAATCCGGCACTTGCAGTAAAGGTAATGACTGTTGATGTCGAGGAATAGGTCCCTGTCTCAGCCGTGGCCCCATTACTTGAATAGTCGTAGGTGTTGTCAGCATTCATGACAAGAGTGTACTCCGAGATGCCGCTTCCACCTTTCCAGGTTCCGGTGAGGCTTGCCGGGGTTGGATCATCTTCGTCGTTGCATGCAGCCAGGCTAAATAAAACCAGGGCGATAAAAAATAATTTTGTTTTCATTTTATTTATTTTTTAGTTAAAATTAGGTTTCTAAATAGTAATCTATTGATTTTCTATAGCTTTCATCAACCAGCGTTAAATAAAATAATGCAAAGAGGATAGTTAGTCCTCAGAGTGACTGCCAATAAAATCCGTTTACATGTTGAAAGGGCAATGCTTTTGTTTGGTATGCATCAAATTTATGGAAATTAAATGCTTCGAATTACAAAAGGGAGGAAAAAAGTTCCAATGTTCCAAAGTTCCAGGGTTCCAGGGTTCCAAATTCCAAATTCCAAATTCCAAATTCCAGAGTTCCAAATTCCAAATTCCAGATTCCAAATTTTTAATTTACGACCGCCGACTGCCGACCGCTGACCGTTGACCGTTGACTGACGACTGAAGACTACTGCCTTCATGGGATAAAAATTGAAACTTTGATGTAGATTGGCCGGATATCTCCATATATTTACCGGTGCAACAGAGACATCAATCTGTTGGATTGTATTTGATTACAAAAAACCAAACTACCTACAACTATGAAAAGAATCATTCTGTTCTTCATTTCATTTTTCGTATTCACGGCCCTGGTGGCCCAAAACAAAGAAGAAGCTGAAAGACTGGTTGAAGAAGGTATTCAATACCACGATGAAGGCCTTTACCAGCAAGCCATCACTTTGTACAACCAGGCCCTTGAGTTTGATAAGGATAATGTCGTTGCCCTGGCTGAAAAAGCTTATTCTCTTTTAGCTTCAGGGGAAATGGAAGAGTCGATTACCTGCTGCAAGCTTGCAATCGAGAAGCACCCGGGAGATGATGCGCTAAAGATGGTTTATGTAAATTACGGGAATGCGCTGGATGCTTTAAATATGCCTGACAGTTCAATCCTAATCTATGAGGAAGGAATAAAGATCTTCCCCCAATTCTATCTGCTTTATTTCAATAAGGGGATAACTTTTTATAACCAGGAAAAATACGATGAAGCTCTTTTGTGTGCACAGAAATCAGTTATGCTGAACCCTGAACACGCCGGCTCAAACAATCTCATTTCCCTCATTTTAGATATTTTTTACCAGCGTATACCCTGCCTGCTGGCCTCCTTTCGGTTCCTGGTGATTGAGCCTGAAGGTGAGCGGGCTGCTGCAAATCTTAGCACAATCCGTGAAATTATGAATAGTTATATTGAAGTTAAAGGAAAGAAATCCATCACTGTGAATGTCACCCCGGATATGCTGGCCGATACGACCGAGAATGGGGAAAGGATTGAAAATTGTTTTTCAATGACAGAACTCATGCTGTCAATGGAAGTAGCCCTGGATTATGAGAAAAAGTACGCGAAGCAAACAGATGTAGAAAAGCTAATCCGAAAATTCCAGACCATCTGCACTTTTCTGGAACAATCCCGTGCCGACAATTATGGCTTTTACTGGGATTATTATGTCCCGTATTTCACAGAATTGTATAACAAACAGTTCACTGAAACTTTTGCTTATATAGTCTTCGCCTCCTCTGAGGAAACCTATGTGATGGATTGGCTTAATTCGCACCCGGATGAAATAACGGCTTTCTACGACTGGTCCAACGCATATACTTGGCAAATTCCAAGCACCAAATACCAAGCACCAAATACCAAATAAATTCCAAGCACCAAGCACCAAATACCAAACAAATCCCAAACATCAAA
>CAYJNJ010000005.1:0-1340 GCA_964371595.1 uncultured Bacteroidales bacterium
GTCTTACAGTCTTACAGTCTTACAGTCTTACAGTCTTACAGTCTTACAGTCTTATAGTCTTATAGTCCAACTGTCCAACTGTCCAACTGTCCAACTGTCCAACTGTCCAACTGCCTCGTTGGGTGCGGGTAATTATATTCTGAAATAATTCCAAATCCAGGGTGGATAAATTGCTCATAGTTGCCTTTACCAGGCTCATAGGTATATTCTTCTTCATTAATCCCATCATTATTTGTTGTGATTTGTTTACTCAGGATACCATCTGCATTATAGATAAAATCTTTTCCTCCTGCCGGAATCCAGCCACTATCATTATCAAAAAAGCCGACCCGGATGAGTAAATTTCCATCATAAGAAAAATCATATCGGAACGAGCCGTTCAGTGTGTCGCCGGGTAAAAAATACTTAGTAACTGTGTTGATTTTATTGCCATTATAATCAGCCACTTCTTTCATAATATATTTCATCTCACCTGATTCGAGCACATATGACCTTGATATGACTATTGAACCTCCATTATATTCAAAGGTATTCCTGGTGATTTCAATCCAATTTCCATGGTCATAACTGCTCCATGACTCATTGATTAAATTGTCACCCGAATAAAGAAACTCCATTTTACCATGCAGTTCCCAAACCGAATCCTGGTATGTTGAAATACTTGTCTTCAGCATTTTCTTACCTTCAAATTCATAAACATACTTGCTGAAAAGTGACCATTCACCGTCAAAACAGACATGTCCTGTAACCACAACGGAATCTTCATAATAAACGAAAACCCTCCTGGCAGTTTCCGTATCATCCCCATAAGAGTAATTCTTTTGCAGGATAAGTTTGTCAGCCTCATACTCAAAAACGAGCCTTGTATCCAGCAAACCACCCTGGTAAATTTTTCGCTCCGTCAGGCGGAAATTCTCATCGGAAGGGTTATCCTTTTCACGGCAGGAAACAAAGCCAAGGTTTGCAAACAAAAGAAAGATGATGCAATTTAAGGGAGTGCATAAAATGATTGCTTTCTTCATTGCTTAACTGTTAAATTGTTAAACTGTTATGTTTTTAATTGTCCAAATTCCTATTTTCATTTCTCGCTGATTTTTTATAACCACTTAGGCACTTAGATCACTCAGGTTCACTAAGATAAATCCCCTCTTCCCCTTGTCCAACTATCCAACTGTCCAATTGTCCAACTGGTTTTTGGCCAATTCCGAGAGGTGAAAGTTTTTGCATGAGGATTCGTATTGGTCTGGTTAAAGAATTGCTAAAGTCACTGCAAATTAGCAAAAAGAATGAAGATTCCGCATTATCAGGTAAAATATTGTTAGTCACTCGACTACCAGGCC
>CAYJNJ010000005.1:1350-87020 GCA_964371595.1 uncultured Bacteroidales bacterium
ACCAGGCCTGTTCTCAAAAAGTCACCACCCTGTCCGCCCAAACCACCAGGTTCACGCAGTCAACCATCGTTGAAAGCGGGCAGGCTTCAGTTCCGCCTAACTGCCTCGATTTCAGGCAGGTGCCGCAGGCAAGGATATCTCCGCCAAGTGAACTGAACAGCTTCAGTTGCTCGTCAACATTGTATTTCTCATGTAGAAGTCCTTCGCACTCCACGGCTTCTCCCATTAAAAACACTTTCACTTCATGCCCGGTTTTTTTGGCTGTTACGGCAAAGCGGAAAGCGTTCCAGGCTTTCTCGGGTTCTTTCGTTTCTATAATTATTCCGATTTTCATGATTTTTTATTTTTTAACCACTAAGGCTCACAAAGGGTTTCACGAAGGCACACAAAGAAAAAGCACTCCCTATCTCCTCTTCTCCTCTTCTCCTCTTCTCCTCTTCTCCTCTTCTCCTTTTCCTCCCGTCTTACAGTCTTACAGTCTTACAGTCTTACAGTCTTAATTTCGCCGAACTCGCTCCCCCAGCAGAATATTCCGGACTTGAAACTGCAATCTTCTTCCCGTCCAGCACAGCCAAAGCCTGGTCCAGATCGGCAATAATATCATCCGGATGCTCCGCGCCTACACATAACCGGATCAGGTTCGGCGGGATGTCGGCAGTCTTGCGGCAGTCTTCGCCTTGCTGCTGGTGCGTGCTGATCGCCGGAATGGTTGCAACCGACTTTATCCGCCCCAGGTCCGTTGCCCGGTAGATACGCTGAAAGCCGTCGAGTACATCGCGGGCGGCCTGCGCACCCTCCTTCACCCTGAACGACAGCAGGTGCCCATAGCGGTTCACCGGCTTGCCGTAAAGCTCGTCATGCTGAGCGTCAGCCAGCCACATGTATTTGCTGGCCAGTTTGTGTAACGGGTGGCTTTCCAGCCCCAGGTAATCGACCTGTTCAATATGCTTGTGCTTTGCCAGGAACTCCGCCACCTTCATCGTGCTGCGGCTGCAGTGGTCGACACGCATGCGCAGGGTTCGGATGTCGTTCAGGGCCAGGACGGCATTCATGGGCGAAATGTTTGGCCCGTTATCACGGTTGGGCAAAGCCTTGAGATACATGCAGTAATCGTTTTTCAGTGCATCATTATCAATATTGGTGACAATATGCTTTTTGGCAATGACGGCGCCGCCGATACCGAATCCGCTGGTGGCTAATGTTTTCGTTACAGATTGCACGACGATGTCGGCCCCCCATTCGATAGGCCGGAGCAATGCCGGTGTCGCCACCGTCGAATCGATGATCACAGGGATGTTATGCGAATGGGCTAATTCCACAACTTTTTGCAGGTCGAAAAAGGCCTGCCCGGGATTGGAAGGCATCTCCCCGTAAAGGAAGCGGGTGTTCTCATCAATCAGCCGCTCCCAGTCGTTGATATGATGGGAATGATAGACTTTTCTCCATTCGATGCCCCTTTCCTGGTGCTTGCGGATGGCAAACTGCTGGAAGGTTCCCCCGTAAACCTGGCAGGTGCCCACAAAATTGATCGGCGCACCGGGCTTTTTCGGATCGACAACCAGCAGCGGGTCGACAGCCGAAGCAATGGCTGCCATGCCTGATGATGTAGCAATACAGGAGGTTTCATCCTTAGCCCCATAACCGTCGAGCAGGGCCAGGACGCCTTCAAGGTAGTACATGCTTGGATTGGCGATGCGTGAATAGCACCAGGTTGGAATTTCGTAGGCCAGCGCCGCTTCCATCTCGTCGGCATCGCGGTATGCCTGGGAAGTCGACATATAGATCGGTTCGATAATGGCCCCCTGGTTGAAATCCAGGGCTTCCTGCATGGAATATATTCCGTGAACTGCAATGGTATCAAAGCGGCACTGCCGCATCCGGCCTGTATTTTCCTGGTGCCACGCCATAGCCCGGCGGGCTGCATCGATGTAGTATTGTTTCCCCGTTGACATAACTTAGTTGGTTTGGAATGACCGGTTAAAATTAGAAATTAATCGATTCCAAATTCCAAATTCCAGGTTCCAAATTCCAGGTTCCGGAACTATTTATTTCCTCTGGATTCCAACGGCTTTTTTAACCACAAAGGCTCACAAAGGGTTTCACGAAGGCGCACAAAGAATCCTCCACCATTTCACCACTCCACCCCTCCACCACCCCACCACTTCAAAACTTCAAAACCTCAAAACCTCAAAACCTTTTCACCTATTTTCCTACCTTTGCATCTTCATTATAAAAAAACAACAGACATGAACTACGATCTGATCGTTATAGGCAGTGGACCGGGAGGCTATGTAGCCGCGATCCGCGCTTCACAACTGGGTTTAAAAACAGCCGTCGTCGAAAAGGAATCTCTTGGCGGGATTTGCCTCAACTGGGGCTGCATCCCGACAAAAGCCCTCCTGAAAAGTGCGCAGGTATTTCGTTATGCCAGCCATGCCCTGGATTACGGAGTTAAAATTGATGGTACGGTTAGCGCTGATTTCGCAGGGATGATCAAACGGAGCCGCGATGTAGCCAATGGCATGAGCAACGGCATCCAGTTCCTTTTCAAGAAAAATAAAATAGAAACGCTGAAAGGTACCGGTAAAATAAAAGCGGGTAAGGTAGTTGCAGTAACCGATGAAACCGGCAAAACCACTGAGTATACGGCAAATCATATCATCCTTGCAACCGGGACACGTTCCCGCGAGCTCCCTAACCTGAAACAGGACGGGGTGAAGGTCATCGGGTACCGGCAGGCGATGAACCTGCCTAAACAGCCGAAATCAATGGTAGTTATTGGCTCAGGCGCTATCGGCAGTGAATTCGCTTATTTCTATAATTCAATAGGCACAGATGTTACCCTGATCGAGCTTCTGCCAAATATCGTCCCGCTTGAGGATGAAGAAGTCTCAAAACAACTGGAGCGCAGTTTCAAGAAAGCCGGAATTAAAGTGATGACCGATGCTACTGTAGAATCAATAGATTCGAAAGGTAAGACTTGCAAGGTGACGGTGAAGGGGAAAAAAGGAGAAGAGGTGATTGAATGTGATATTGTTCTTTCCGCGGTTGGTGTGAAATCGAACCTGGAGAACCTTGGACTTGAAGATGCAGGCATCGTGGTGGAAAAGGATAAGGTTAAGGTAGATGAATACTACCGGACAAATGTGGAAGGCTATTATGCAATTGGCGATATCGTCCCCGGCCCGGCCCTGGCGCACGTTGCATCTCACGAAGGCATCACCTGTGTTGAGCACATCGCCGGGATGCACGTCGATCCGATCGATTACAACAACATCCCCGGATGTACTTATACCAGCCCTGAAGTAGCTTCCGTCGGCTATACGGAAAAGCAGGCAAAGGAAGCAGGATACGAGATCAAGGTGGGCAAGTTCCCCTTCTCGGCATCCGGAAAAGCCAGCGCAGCAGGCAATAAAGAAGGTTTTATCAAGGTGATCTTTGATGCGAAGTACGGCGAATGGCTCGGCGCACACTTTATCGGTGACAACGTGACGGAACTGATCGCCGAAGTGGTGGTAGCACGTAAACTGGAAACTACCGGCCACGAGATCCTGAAATCCATCCACCCCCACCCGACTATGTCGGAAGCCGTTATGGAAGCAGTGGCGGCGGCGTATGGAGAAGTGATTCACATCTAAATGTTGAATGTTGAATGTTGAATTTTGAATGTTGAATTCGGGAATTTCTGTGTTAATCTGTGTAACTCTGTGTAATCTGTGGTGAAAAGAAAAATATGCGACTTCAAAAAACTCAAATAGAAGATCTTTTTATAATCCACCCGGATGTATTTCCTGATGAAAGAGGATACTTCTACGAGTCTTATCAGAAAAATAAGTTCCTGGAATTGGGAATTGACGCCGATTTCGTTCAGGATAACGAGTCGATGTCGATGAAAGGTGTCCTGCGTGGCCTTCATTTCCAGGCCCCCCCCTTTGCACAGGGAAAACTGGTGCGGGTAGTACGCGGTTCCGTTAAAGATGTGGCCGTTGATCTCAGGAAAAAGTCAGCGACTTACGGGAAATGGGAATCGGCAATCCTGAGCGCGGAAAACAAGCTGATGATGTGGATCCCGGCAGGATTTGCGCACGCATTCATCACCCTTGAAGACAATACCATCTTCCAGTATAAGTGCACAAATTATTATAATAAAGAATCAGAAGGTGGAATCATCTGGAATGACCCGGACCTCGGAATTGATTGGGGAACAGATAAACCGGTTGTTTCGGAAAAGGATCTTAAAGGGTTGGCTTTTAAAGATATAAGCAGTCCATTTTGATTTTTTTTACCTCAGATTACACAGAGTTACACAGATAAACACAGAGTTTTCCAAATTCCATCCGCCAGCTGGCGGACCAAATTCAACATTTAACCTTCAACATTCCTAAAAGTGTCGAAACGAATAACAGTCCTGCTTTTTGCTTCCATCGCCCTGCTTTTCACAGGCGTGATCTATCTTTTCTTTAACAGTGACAAAAAGAAGGAGCCTGAACAGGAGCCGGTTACCGAGATCATGACGTTCGTTGAGGGCATGAACTACGCTATGCCTGTGCCCATTCCTGATTCCATTGCCTTTTCCGGTGAATTGGTCCCGACCGACCTCTTTTACGTGAAGGAACAACTCGACAGGGAGCTTACAGTGAATACCTACTGGCATTCTTCCACGCTGCTGACAATTAAACGGGCCAACCGCTGGTTCCCTGTCATCGAACCCATCCTGGCAAAGAAAGGGATACCGGCCGATTTCAAATACCTTGCCCTCATCGAAAGTGCCCTGATGAACGTGGTTTCGCCATCAGGTGCAGCAGGTTTCTGGCAGTTCCTTGAGAAAACCGGTAAAGAATACGGGCTTGAAATTAATAAAGAAGTGGATGAGCGATATCATGTCGAAAAGGCTACAGAAGCCGCCTGCGATTACCTGAACAAGGCGTATCTCAAATTCGGGAACTGGACGCTGGTAGCGGCTTCCTACAATGCCGGCCAGGGACGGATCGATGAATCGATCGACAGGCAGCAGTCCCGGAACTTCTACCATCTTTACCTGAATGATGAAACATCCCGCTATATTTTCCGTATCCTGGCCATGAAAATCATTTATGAAAACCCGGTTAAATATGGCTTTAAGATGGAGAAAGGCGACCTCTACGATCCGCTGGATGTGAAAACCGTAAAGGTCACTTCCACGATCAGCGACCTGCCGGCCTTTGCCCGCCAGCAAAATACCACCTACCGCATGCTTAAGGAACTTAACCCCTGGCTGAGATCGGATAAACTGACCGTCCGGGGAGGAGAAGAATATTTTATAGCACTTCCTTAAAATTACAGAATACAAAGATTGATCTTTTTATTTAACCGCAAAGGCGCCCGAAGGATTACACAAAGGCGCACAAAGGTTTGTTTTAGCGAAGAAATTACTTTGTGTTCCTTTGTGAAGTACTTTGTGCGCCTTTGCGGTTAATAAAAAAGCCATCAAGACTTACGGAGATTTAATTTGTTACGAAGGAAAGCGTTAATTTTGCAGATTCTTTTCAAAACCGGGGATGTTTAAGGAACAAGATAATACAGAAACCACTGATAATCTGATCGGAACAGAGTTCCTGGAGGTTTATGGGGCAAGGGTCCACAACCTTCAGAACATCGACGTTAAAATTCCCCGCAATGCACTGGTAGTCATCACCGGCCTCAGCGGCAGCGGCAAATCTTCCCTGGCTTTCGATACGATCTATGCGGAAGGTCAGCGGCGCTACATGGAAACCTTCTCTATTTACGCCCGCCAGTTCATCGGGAACCTTGAGCGGCCGGATGTCGATAAGATCAGCGGGCTTTCACCGGTCGTTTCCATTGAACAGAAATCGGTCAATAAAAATCCAAGGTCTACCGTAGGGACTATCACCGAAGTTTACGATTTTCTCCGTCTGCTTTATGCCCGCATCGGGGAAGCCTATTCGTATGTTACCGGTGAAAAAATGGTGAAGTATTCGGAAGATATGATCATCCGGCTGATCACCGATAATTACAGGAACCAGCCGCTGATCATCCTGGCACCCGTTGTCCGTGGCCGCAAAGGACATTACCGCGAGCTTTTCGAGAACATCCGCAAGATGGGCTACCTGAAAGTCAGGATCGACGGGGAAGTTAAAGACCTCACCTTCGGAATGCAGACTGACCGTTTTAAAGTCCATGATATCGAGATCGTTATCGACCGTATCAGGCTTGATGGGGCGAAAGGTACAGATCTCAGGCTGCGGCAATCGATCCAGACCGCATTGAAGCATGGCAAGGAAGCCCTGATGGTTCTGCATGCCGAGACAGGTGAAGTCAGGCCTTTCAGCCGTAAGCTGATGTGCCCGGTATCCGGCATTTCTTACGACGAACCGGAACCTAACACTTTTTCCTTTAACTCCCCTTATGGCGCCTGTCCGAATTGCAACGGGCTCGGGAATATAACTGAGGTCGATATCCATAAGATCCTCCCCGACCCGTTGAAAAGTATCAGGAAAGGCGGCATTGCCCCCCTCGGGGAATACAAGAACAACTGGATCTTCAGCCAGATGGAGGCCATCGGCTATAAATACGGTTTCGATCTCGACACACCGGTCAAAGACCTCCCGGAGGAAGCCATCACTACGATACTTTACGGTTCGGAAGAAACTGTCCATGTCAAGAAAGAATACCTCGGTGTGACATCGTCCTATTCCCTGAATTTTGAAGGCGTTATCAATTTCATTACCAACCAGTTCACCGAATCATCATCGGAAGGTATCCACCGCTGGGCTACCTCGTTCATGAACAAAGTCCCCTGCCCTGTTTGCGAAGGTGCCAGGCTCAAGAAGGAATCGCTGCATTTCAAGATCGATGGAATGAGCATCGCTGATGTTTCCCGTATCGACCTGGTGACGATCAGCCAGTGGATCAACAGCCTGGAAGATAAGCTTGAGGAGCGGCATAAAGTGATCGCCCACGATATTATCCGCGAAATCCGGAACCGGCTGCAGTTCCTGCTGAATG
Organism: uncultured Bacteroidales bacterium; assembly: GCA_964371595.1. Lineage (GTDB taxonomy): Bacteria > Bacteroidota > Bacteroidia > Bacteroidales > JAGOPY01 > JAGOPY01. The sequence continues at coordinate 8,356 of CAYJNJ010000005.1, forward strand.
TAGGCCTCGACTACCTCTCGCTGGAGCGTTCCGCCAGGAGCCTCTCCGGTGGAGAATCCCAGCGCATAAGGCTGGCAACACAGATCGGCTCTCAGCTGGTCGATGTGCTGTACATCCTCGATGAGCCGAGCATCGGCCTCCACCAGAGGGATAACGTTCGGCTGATCAATGCCTTGAAAGAGCTGCGCGATATCGGCAATTCCGTCATTGTGGTTGAACATGACAGGGAAATGATCCTTTCGGCCGACTGGGTGGTCGATATAGGCCCCGGGGCCGGAAGGCATGGGGGGAAAATCGTCGGTACCGGCGTCCCCGGGCAAATGATGGACTGCCATACGATTACCTGCGATTATCTTTCAGGAAGAAAATCCATCGAAGTCCCTGCCAATCGCCGCGAAGGTAATGGCCACTGGCTGATCCTGCAAGGGGCCACCGGCAACAACCTTAAAAACGTGACCCTCAGCCTGCCTCTCGGGAAATTCATCTGTGTGACAGGTGTTTCCGGCAGCGGAAAATCCTCCCTGATCAACGAAACGCTTTACCCGATCCTGAGTAACAAATTCTACCATTCCAGCCAGAAACCGCTCCAATACAGCTCTGTAGCCGGACTTGAAAATATTGACAAAGTCATTGAGATCGACCAGTCGCCGATCGGAAGGACACCAAGATCGAACCCTGCAACCTATACCAAGGTTTTCGACGAGATCCGCAAGCTTTTTGTGCTCATTCCGGAATCGAAGATCCGGGGTTATACACCGGGGCGCTTTTCCTTCAATGTAAAGGGTGGCCGTTGTGAAACCTGCAAGGGCGCCGGCTTACGAACCATCGAGATGAATTTCCTGCCTGATGTTTTCGTGATCTGCGAATCGTGCAATGGCAAGCGGTATAACCGGGAAACGCTGGAAGTGCGCTACAAAGGCAAATCGATCAATGATGTGCTGGATATGACGATCGACCAGGCGGTGGACTTTTTCGGCAGCATTCCTTCCATCATTCAAAAGATCAGGACCTTACAGGATGTTGGGCTTGGGTATATCACCCTCGGCCAGCAATCGACAACGCTTTCCGGTGGCGAGGCGCAACGTGTGAAACTGGCATCGGAGCTGGCAAAGCGCGATACCGGCAAAACGCTGTATATCCTTGATGAACCTACTACCGGACTTCATTTTGAAGATGTCAAAGTTTTGCTCGAAGTGCTCAACCGGCTCACGGAAAGGGGCAACACTATCCTGGTGATAGAGCATAATATGGATGTGATCAAGGTGGCTGACCATATTATCGATTTAGGACCTGAAGGCGGAGAGCGCGGCGGGCGTATCGTCTGCGAGGGTACCCCGGAACAAATCAGCGTTCACCCTGAAAGCCATACGGCTGCATTTCTCAAAGGGGAATTGAAGCGCTAATTGAGCTCTTTCCCGCTTCATTTTATATCCCTCTTCTTTGCGCCTCTCTGCGTATTCTTTGCTTAACTTTGCGAGATGACTGAGAAAATACCAGAATACGGACTTGTACTGAGCGGCGGCGGGGCCAGGGGTATCGCCCATATCGGAGTGATAGCCGGACTCGAAAAACATGGGATCAGTCCGGGTGTAATCTCCGGATCAAGTATGGGTGCCGTTGTAGGAGCATTGTATGCAGCCGGCGTCAGCCCGGAAGATATGCTTGATATTGCCAGGAACCGTAAGCTTTACAGCCTTTTCGACTGGTCATTCCCCAAGCGTGGTGGAATGCTTTCGTTAAAACTCCTGAAACAGGAGCTCGAGCGATTTATTCCCGAAGATTCTTTCAATTCATTAAAGAAAAAGTTGTTCATCGCAGTGTCCAATATTTCTACAGGGCAGCCGGAAGTGATCTCCAGCGGCGAATTATTCCGTGCCGTCCTGGCTTCGGCTTCGATCCCTGTCGTTTTTGAGCCGCAGATTATTGATGGCCAGACCTATGTCGACGGCGGCCTGTTCAACGATATGCCGGCGGAGCCCCTTTTGGGGCAATGCGAAAAGATCATTGCCTCCCATGTAAATTACATCGGCCCCCATCCTGAATTGAACAGTCTCCGCACCATTGCCGAACGCGTTTACCGGTTGGCTATCTATCAGAACGTCCAGAAAAATTTCAGCAATTGTGATTATATCATCGATCCGCCTGAATTGAGGGAACACAGCGCTTTCGATTTCAAACATATCGACCGCTTGTTTGAGATCGGATATTCGGCGGCTGAAGTCCTGGCGAACCGGATCAATGGTCCCGGCCTTGAAAAACCCGTGTTTATCAGGGAAATTAATGGTTATAATAAGATATAGAATGAATTCAAACCTCAGCGAAGAAGAAAAAAGGCAGCAGGCTTTTCAGCCTAAAAGCTGGCAGGAAGTCAGGACATATGACTCATGGAAAGTTTTTAAGATCATATCCGAATTTGTCGAAGGCTTTGAAAAGTTGGGCCGAATCGGGCCTTGCGTTTCAATTTTCGGCTCAGCAAGGTCAAAACCAGGATCGGCAGATTATAAAACTGCGGAAGAAATAGCTTACCTGCTAACCAAGAAAGGCTTCGGCATTATCACCGGCGGTGGCCCCGGAATAATGGAAGCCGGCAATAAAGGCGCGCATTTCGCCGGGGGCAAATCCGTCGGCTTGAATATCAACCTGCCTTTCGAGCAGATGCCAAATCCTTTCATCGATCCCGACAAGTTGATCGACTTTGATCATTTCTTTGTCCGTAAGGTCATGTTCATGAAATACGCCCAGGGTTATGTCGTTCTACCCGGAGGATTCGGTACCCTGGATGAGATGTTTGAAGCCATCACCCTCGTGCAGACACAGAAGCAGGTAAGCTTCCCCATCGTGCTGGTGGACAAGGATTACTGGAAAGGCCTTGTAAGCTGGATTGAAGACAGGCTCCTGGCAGAGAACATGATCAGTAATGAGGACTTGAAGATCTTCCAGCTTGTCGATACAGCCGAAGAAGCCGTAAAGGTTATCGAAGACTTTTACGAGATGTATGCGCTGAAACCGAATTTCTGAGCCAGTTGGACTATAAGACTGTAAGACTGTAAGACTATAAGACTGTAAGAGGATTTGACAATTTAACAGTTTGACAATTTAACAGTTTGACAATTTAACAGTTTAACAATTTAACAGTTTAACAATTGAACCATTGAATAAAATTAAGTTAGAAATTCTCGCAATCGAAGATGATGGCTACCACATTTTTATAGAAGCATCAATAAATGCCGGAAAGGCGAGGCTTCTTATCGATACGGGAGCTTCGCGGACGGTTTTTGATGCGGAAAGGATCAAGGCGTTCCTTCCCGGTGGAGACCACAATTTCGTAAAGATCGACAAATTGTCCACAGGTCTGGGTACCAACACCATGGAAAGCCATACCGTAGTCCTTGCAGAATTGGGCCTGGGAGAAACGATTTTAAACGATTATCCGACCGTAGTGCTGGACATGGAACATGTTAACCAATCATACAGGATGCTGGGCTTCGCGGAAATAGACGGTGTGCTTGGCGGGGATTTGCTGCATGAGCTGAAGGCTGTGATTGATTACAGGAAAAAAGTGGTGAAGTGGTGAAGTGGTGAAGTGGTGAAGTGGTGAAGTGGTGAAGTGGTGAGGTTTTGAGGTTATGAGGTTTATTTTAATAATTAATTATGGTAAGTATTGATGAGTTCAGGAAGTTTATAGATTCTTTAGATAATCAAAAAGAATTGCCAAATGGTGATATCATTTTCACAGGCACTATAAGTTTTCGGTTACATAATAAAATAGTCAGTTCAATAACCAGTGAAATAAGATTGCACCGGTCATCTGCAGAAAATGGGGTTATCACATTCATCACCGAAGATAATACCTACGTAAATAAATTTCAACCAAGGTTCGATCCGAACTGGCAGGACTACGAATTTGATCCGGTAAACAAAATTTTAATTGTTTCAGGCAATTCCATAAAAATGGGAAAGTATAAGGTTGAAATAAAGGAATTGCCTTCCTGAAGGTCTAAACATAGCTTGTTTTTTGTAAGTGAAACGGGATAAGGTGGTGGAGTGGTGGAGTGGTGGAGTGGTGAAGTGGTGGATTGGTGAAGTGGTGGAGCTGATGGGTAATAATAAAAAAAAGCAGCTAACTCAATGTTGACTGCTTACTGTCGACTGACGACTCTTTGTGTCGGGGTACTCAGATTCGAACTGAGGACCCCCTGCTCCCAAAGCAGGTGCGCTAACCGGACTGCGCTATACCCCGAATATTTTTAAAGAACAATTTTCCGATTCGAACTGAGGACCCTCCCGAGTCCTCGGGATGCGCTAACCGGACTGCGCTATACCCCGTTTATAGTTGTCGTTCCATTGAGCGGTACATGGCCAGGAGCATCTTTGAGCATTGCTCATAGCCGGCATACAGATCTGAATAAACGTCTTCTTCAACTAATTTCATTTCATGGAGGAGGTCAAGGATTGCGGCGCACTCAAAGACCGATCCGCGTGCTATCATGTAATAGCTCTTTTTGTCCTGGACCGACATCCTTCCTGTGCCTTCTGCAAGATTAAGCATGATGCTCAGAGAAGCCCTCTTCCATTGGTCCTTAATGTATGTATCTATTATTGTTGATTGTGAAATTAAAGCAAGAGCCTTGAGGTTCTGCCTCTTAACTACCTGGTAAATCTCTAATTTTTCAAAATCAAACACCTCTTAATAATTCAAAGTTCAAAATTCAAAATTCAAAATATCTTTTCACGCTCTCTTCGCGGAGAGAGGGGGATTCGAACCCCCGGTACCCTAATCGAGTACGACAGTTTAGCAAACTGTTGGATTAAGCCACTCTCCCATCTCTCCCGGGAAAATTCCTTAATTAAAAAGGACTGCAAAAATAGTAATTTAGAGGACACCCGCAAGTATTGGCTGAAAATTTATAATTGCGATGCGTTTTGGAGTCATTCCTGCTCTTTAGGCTATTGAACTTGCACCAATTTGGTTTTACATCGCCCTGTTAAAAAACCCGCAAATTGTTCATAACTTCACCCCTTCCAACAGGTTACATCCTGCCAAAATCCGGATTAATTGAAAATCTCATCCTATGCGAAAATCAAATAAATTCTGGCATGATGTCGATTTTGCTATCCGTTCCCTGATGCTCCGCCAACTTCTTCGCCAAATCATCAATGAAGGCCGTAATACGAGGCAGTCGCTGTGGGAAATCACTAAGCCAGTCCAATCTATGCCAGGCAGGGATCTCGTCCTGTATCGTTACCATGAAGTAATGACGGTGCGTTTTCGGAACCATTTAAACTCAACTCATCAGGCAGGCAGTTAAAATATTTATCTTTGAAACTCATCAGACTGCCCATATGCCCAATGATTTCCTCAATGACCGCGATTTCGGCCCGGAACTGACTTTTACTGCGTCGCGCAGCTCGGGCCCGGGTGGTCAGAATGTCAATAAACTCAGCACTAAAGTCGAATTGCGGTTCAATATTTTGCAATCCACGCTACTTTCCGAAGAAGAAAAGGCAACCATCCTGGAAAAATTGTCCACAAAGATCAATTCATACGGCGAATTAATCGTTGTTTCACAAAGCGAGCGGTCGCAACTGCAGAATAAAGAAAAAACAATAGAGAGATTTTATACCCTGCTGGCTAAAGCGCTGATGCCGGTTAAGAAGCGTAAACCTACCCGGCTTCCGCGCGCAGCCAAAGAAAAAAGACTGGAAGAAAAACGCCTGACAGGAGAGAAAAAAGAACGAAGAAAGAAACCTTAATGATGAGCCCCCTCCGAGAAGCCAAATTCTTAAAATATGCCACAAAAACACTAATACACAAAAATTCACAAAAAGTATTTAGCTTGATTATCCGAATTTTGTGTTATTTGGTGAATTGGTGTTTTAGTGGCATATTAAGGCTCTTCAGAAGTGGACTCAATTATTATTATTAATTTTAACAGATAAAGCCTTAAGCCCCAAAACAAATGGCAAACCTGATCAACCAATCCGCAGCCCGCAAACTGGCAAAATCCTTGAATATACACCTTGGAACAAGCGGGATCAAAGCACTGAACGCCAGGATAGAAGAAATAATCAGCGAGGCAGCCCTGCGCTCGCTCAAATCAAGAAGGAAAACTATTCTGGAACGCGATGTTACCAGGGAAAAAGATCTCTTTAATTTATAATGGCCTCTTTTCCCCCTCTCCGACTGGAGAGGGGGCCAGGGGGTGAGGTTCAGGCTACGGCTCTCCTTTTTCTCAAATCCTTAAGCCCGACAGCTTTCTGGTTTGCTTCGTCCCAAAACCTGATATTCAAGGATCTTAAACTCTCAAAAAAGCCAATCGGCTTGACTTCATGGAACATCTCGTTTTCCTTATGGCACTTCGGAAGATTGTAATTGGGGATCGTAGGTCCTAAATGATGGACATGGTGAAACCCTATGTTTCCCGTAAACCACCTGAGAATTCCGGGAAGCTTGAAGAATGAGCTCCCGTGCATGGCCATCTGCTTGTAGTCCCAGTCTTTTTCCCTGCACCAGTAAACTTCTTCATACTGATGCTGAAGGTAAAACAGGTAAATTCCCCCGATAGAGGCAAAATACATAACAGGAAGCTGGATGATCAAAAAAGCCTGCCAGCCGATAAAATAGCTGACAATGGCAGCCGCTGCCAGCATAATGGCATTGGTGGAGTATACGTTCAGTCGTTGTTTTTTTGTCATTTTCCGGTTCGAAAAACGATGGCCAATTATAAAAATGGCTATGCCGCCAATACCAAGCAGCACTGCCGGATGCCTGAAAAACCTGTACTTGAACTTGTCAAATGATGATAAGGCAAGATATTCTTCGACTGTAAGGGTCCATACATCCCCTAATCCCCGTTTATCAAGGTTTCCAACCGTTTGATGGTGCAGGCGGTGGCTGTCGGTCCACTTGTGATATGGCGTAAATGCCATCATCCCGCAGGCGCTCCCAATATAGAAGTTCAGCTTCTTGGATTTAAAAAAGGACCCATGTCCGCAGTCATGGAAAATGATGAAGATCCTGATCAGGAAACCAGCCGCCAGGAAAATCAGCGGTAAAGTAAGCCAGAATGAGATTTTGAGTGTGAATACCATTAATATCCACAGAAGGATATATGGTACGATGGAGTTGATCAGTTGCCACACGCTTCTTGAAATGCGGGGCTTGTTATATTTTATAACGATTGACTGCCACGAAGTTGCCTGTGGCGGCGATGTATTTGAAGTCATAATGCTTAGATTGAATAATAGTAAATTACCAGTTCTTGAACGGCGATTTTTTCTTCTTCCCGCCGTAAGATTCTTTCGATTTGCCGGCCGGCTTACCTTTCGGCTTTTCTTTCGACCAGGCACCCGATTTGCTCCTGGGCTTTTCATTTGACCAGTCTTTCGATAACTCATTCATCCAGGGTTTGGAATTTTCACCCTGGCTGTCGTCGGATTTGTGCCTCGGCCGGTCGTCTGACTTGTACTTAGGCCTGTCGTCTGATTTGTACCTTGGCTTGTCATCCGACTTGAACCTCGGTTTGTCATCAGATTTATACCTGGGCCTGTCATCCGATCTGTAGCCTGATTTTTTATCATCAGACCTGTATTTTGGCCTATCGAACGACCTTTCACCCGATCTTTCACCTGATCTTTCACCCGATCTGCCTCTAGGCCTGGGTTTCAGCTCATTCCTGGAGACTTCCACCTTCACCTTTACCCCGTCAAATTTGGCGTCCTGGAATGATTTGAGAACTTCTTCCCAGGAGTTCTTCTCGATCTCGAACATGGATGATTTCTGCCCGATCTCAATCCTTCCGACATCAATATCACGGTTACGTGTATTTTCATTGATCAGGCCGATCAGGCGGGGCGGATTTAATCCATCCTGGAAGCCGACATTGATCTGAAGGGTAATGAAATTCTCTTTCGGTGCACGCCGCTTGTTTTCTTCGGGGTGTGCCACGTTCAGGTCAGGGGTATTCTTATAATAATTGAGTATCCGGTTGAATTCAACCGAAACGAAATGCTTGATCAGGTCTTCGCGAGTAAGCCATTCGAGCTTGCTGTATATGGCAGGAAGGAACGGCTCGATCTGTTTCTCGTCAATTTCTACGTTTTCCACGCGGTCGACGAGGGTGAAAAGCTGCTTTTCGCAAATCTCAACACCTGTCGGTACTTTTTTCTGCTCGAAGCGCTTATGGAGCATGCTTTCTATATCCCTGATCTTCTTGGATTCACGGGAATGGATGATTGAAATCGCGACGCCGCTTTTCCCGGCACGTGCTGTTCTGCCGGTGCGGTGGATGTAGACTTCGTTATCATCCGGGAGGTCATAATTGATGATATGTGTCAGGTCATTCACATCGAGTCCGCGGGCGGCCACATCCGTAGCGACCAGCAACTGTACCTGTTTGATCCTGAAGCGGTTCATCACAAAATCACGCTGTGCCTGGCTGAGATCGCCATGAAGGGCATCGGCATTATATCCGTCGTTCATCAGTTTATCGGCCACTTCCTTGGTAATGGCCCTGGTGCGGCAGAATACGATCCCGTAAATATTCGGGTAAACGTCAGCGATCCTTTTCAGGGCGGCATAACGGTCTTTCGCATTAACGGTATAAAACTCGTGGCGCACATTATCGGCGCCCTGGTTGCGGGTCCCAACCGAAATTTCTTCCGGCCGGTTCATATATTTCCTGGCGATATTGGCAATTTCCGGGGGCATGGTTGCCGAAAAAAGGAAAGTGCGCTTTTCTGCCGGGGTTTCTGCTAAAATAACATCGAGGTCATCCTTGAATCCCATATTCAGCATTTCGTCGGCTTCATCGAGGACGAGCCAGTTGATATGGGCAAGCTGTAACACTTCACGTTTGATAAGGTCCATCACACGTCCGGGTGTCCCAACCACTACCTGGCAGCCCGATTTGAGCGCCCTGATCTGGTTACGGATATCAGCGCCGCCATAAACGGCAACGGTTTTAAACCCGTTCATGAATTTGGAGTACTTTTCCATGTCGCCGGTGATCTGCATGCAGAGCTCACGGGTAGGACAAAGTACGATCGCCTGGATCTTTTTCGAATCCATATCGGCGAGGTGTATTAAAGGAAGGCCGAAAGCGGCCGTTTTGCCGGTGCCGGTCTGGGCAAGGGCGATTAAATCTCTGTCATTGTTTAAAATAAGGGGGATGATCCGTTCCTGGATCGGGGTCGGCTGCTCAAAGCCGAGTTCATCGGTCGCACGTATAATAACTTCGTGCAACCCGGTTTCGCTAAATGTCATGCTGTTTTTTCTAAATTTTGTCCTTCAGAATGAAGGATTCGTGGCTGCAAAGGTAAGGCTATTTTATTGATAATCAGAAAAAAATCAATGAATGAACCAGACGTTCACATTGGCTTTAGAAGAAAAGAAAGTGATTCAATGTACAAAAAAGAACCTAAGGCACTAATAATCAGCGAAAATCTGCGTCAAAAATCTGCGGACATCTGCGAGAAATTGAGGGCTTATTTCTCGCAGATTTACGCGGATCAATTCGCAGATTTACGCAGATTTTCGGTTAGGTAAAGATGTAAAAGCTGCAATGAATTTGCTGAATTAGAATTATTGCCGGTTTTTGGGATCGAGACAGTCACTGTTTGACCAGGCAGCATATCAAAATAATTATCAGAAAACTGCCCTTCCATCCCTTCTGCATAAAGAAAAACATTTTTAGCCAGGTTGTCTGAAGTTAATGTAATCTGAATGATTTCACCTTCTTCTTTAATCACGGTTTTTATATGCGGATCGGTCAGTTTCAGCTCTTTCGGCTTTACAAAATAATGCAGGTCGGTGTCGATGATCTCACTATTCTTTTTTAATGTAGAAACGAGGACAACTAAAGCCGGATCAATATTTCCAAGGATTTCGCTAACGGGAAAACTCATTTCAGGTTCTTCAACCCCAAATTCATGAACACCTTGCCAAAGGATATTGCCGCTAAAATCTATCAACCTGGTTTCTAATTTCAATTTTCCAATTTCATCGGAATCGGAAACGATTTTAAAATTTATTAAATCAGCATTTTCTTTACAAACGATCACTGTTGGCTTGAACGCCTCCCTGATGAAATAATGCAGGGCCTTCCATCTTCCATAATAATCGATACCCGACCAGGAAGCCACCGGCCAGCAGTCGTTGATCTGCCAGTACAACGAGCCCATGCAATACGGCATCTCCGCCCGGTGCGACTCAACAGCCAGCTTGATCGCCTCAGCCTGCAGCAACTGTCCGACATATAAAAACTGCTCAAAATCAGCAGGGATTTGATAATCTTCCTCCATATACTGCCTGATCCGCAGGTTCCCGATCCCGCTGCGCTGGTGCGCCGCCATCACTTCCGATTCAATACTGTAATCACCGGGTTCCGTATATTTTTTCACGGAATTGAATTCGGGAAACGACTGAAAGCCGTATTCGCTCATGAACCGGGATCTGTATTTCCTGAAATCGCTGAAAGGATGCAGCCCATGCCAGACGCCCCAGTAATGCATGTCACCCGAGGTGGTTTCGTAAGAGGCAAGCTGCCCCATGCCCGCCGAGGGAGAAGAATGCCAGTATGCCCTGCCGGGGTCTTCCTGTTCAATAACTTTCGGAAGGATGTGATGAAATAATGTATCGTAGGCCTTCCAGATTATGTCGCGCTGCACTTCAGTATATCGCTGCTTCCAGCCCCAGCCGCGCTTTTCATCATAAGGCCCCCAGGCAGCTTCAATCTCGTTATTGCCGCACCAGAGCACGACAGACGGATGATTTCGCAGGCGCTTCACATTATCAACAGCTTCCAGCCTCACACTCTCAAGAAATTCATCATTACCGGGATACATCGCACAGGCAAACATAAAATCCTGCCATACCATGATACCATATTTATCACACAGGTCGTAAAAAAGATCATCTTCATAAATCCCGCCTCCCCAGACGCGTAACATGCTCATATTGGCATCGGCAGCTGATTTCACGATAAATTCATATTTTTCAGGACTTACCCGGTCAAGGAAGACATCGTTGGGGATGTAATTTGCCCCTTTGGCAAATACCGGCTTTCCGTTCACCTCAAAATAAAAGCTCCTCCCCTTCCCGTCAGGATCAGGATCCTGCACCAGCTTAACATTCCGCAAACCGGTACTGGTTTCCCTGACATCCAGCAATTTATCACCCACAAGCAATTCAACTTTGATATTATACACCTTCTGCATGCCGTAACCATTCGGCTGCCATAGTTCTGGGTTATCAATGGTGATGGGGATTTCAACCGTTTTAATTCCAGATTCCAAATTCCAAATTCCAGAATAAGCATTTTTAGCATCAATATAAATAATGACCTGGAATTCCTGGTCCTTCGTTGTTACAATTTCAACTTTTGCCGTAAGTTCAGCTTTCTCTTGTGATAAGGAGTTATTTATTAGCCTGATATCACCGATCTTCCCTAAGTCCCACGCCCTAAGCTCTATGCCCCGCCAGATGCCGGAAGTCACCAGCCGCGGGCCCCAATCCCAGCCAAAATGATAAGGCGCTTTACGAACATAAGGACTGACCCGGTCGCTCCCCATTTCCCCGGTTTCCGACTGGTCGTTGTCGGCGGCAAGCTGAAAACCGAATGCCTTTAAAGCCTCCAGGCCTTTCCTGGTAGGGGATTCCAGGATGACCTTTAATTCATTCCGACCTGACCTGAGATGTTTCTTTACATCGACCGTCCAGGTCCGGAACATATTGTCCGCCTCAAGAACCAGCTTCTCATTGAGATAAACTTTAGCGTACGTATCAAGTCCATTAAAAAGCAGCTCAATCCTGTCCTGATCAGTCAAATCGTTACGGGCAAGGAAAAAAGTCCTGTATTCCCAGTCTGCCTTGTCGATCCATTGGAGCTGCTTTTCATTCAGCCGGTAAAATGGATCTTCAATGATTTTATTATTGATGAGGTCTGAATGGACTGTGCCCGGCACGCTGGCAGGGAGCCAGTTGTCCTTGCCGGCCTGTCTGAATTCCCAATTATCAGTTAGCTCAAGTTTGACAGGTGGTTTGACATTATTATTCATATTGCAGGATGTTATCCCGAAAATAACGAGCAGAGAAAAAACATGCCTTCTTAGCATAAGGATTTTGTTAAATAATCCTGACAGCAGGATCAATTGTTTTCCAGATTTCCAGGGAACGGTCCCATAATTTTGCCCCTTCTTCGGGGATATAAACCTTTGGGTCCATCTTTTTATGGCGGAACATATGAAGATATTCATTCGTTTTCCCTTCATAATCGGGCGAAATAGCCATATATACCACCGGCAGGCAGGCTTTTTTGGGAGATTTAAAAATTACAGTGAAAATCCCCCGCAAAATCAGCCGTAATAACAGTGGCGCCTCTTTGACAATGTTTGAATTGACAGGGCCGGGGCAAATAACATTTATCCCGGCTTTATAGCCATCATGGTTTACTTTTCGTGAAAGTTCGGTGGCATAGGTATTCAGGAGCAGTTTAAAATAACTGTAATTGGCAATCGCCTTTGAAACGCCGTAATCAAAATATCTTCCGAATTCATCATAATCAACAAGAGAAGAACCCTGGTGCGAATCCGATGAAATAAATATCACCCTCGGCTTAAATGTCTTGTTGTTGTTATCAATATTGATTACTCCGGAAGTCATGAGCAAATGGGTCAGCATTACATTGGCAAGGTAATTCACCAGGAACATTTCATCCTGGCCGGAAGCGGTTTTTCGCGCTCTAGCGGGAGTTACCCCTGCATTCAGGATGGTAACATCCAGACTGATCCCATCATTTTTAAGCCCATCGGCGAATGCATGGATGCTGTCAATTTTAGTAAGATCAAGATAGCGCATCTCAATATTATCAGAACCGCTGCGTTTTTTTGCTTTATTACCGGCATCCGGGATCTGACTCCGGCAGCCCATGATCACCTGGCCGCCCCTGCGTGCAATTTCGACGGCAAGGGCAAAGCCCAGCCCGGAATTTGCTCCCGTTACCAGCACTGTTTTGCCATCAAAACGGTCATTTTCAGTTAAATGGGATTCAAGCTCCTGTTTCCTGAACCGGTCCCAGAAACCAGCCAGCGAAGCCAGCACCGGATTATCAAAACGACCATGAGACATAGAATAATGTTGAATGTTGAATGTTGAATGTTGAATTAGTTTGCTTTTTGTTTGGAATTTGGTGCTTGGTGCTTGGAATTTAGATTGTCCAGGCAAGCATTCCACTAGTAGTAAACTCGTAGGCATGGCTGGTCCCGCCGAAATTCTTCAGGGTTTCGATGACATGATACCGTGTGTTGTCCGGACAGTAAAATATCATAAATCCACCGCCGCCGGCACCTGAGATCTTTCCGCCGGTTGCGCCGCTTTCCATGGCTGCTTTGTAAATTGAATCAATCATTTGATTGGTGATACCCGATGCAATCTGCTTTTTATAAGTCCAGCCAAAGTCGAGCACCGGGCCGATCTCATCTATCTTTCCCTTGAGGATTGCCTCTTTCATCATGACTGCCTGCTCTTTCAGCCTATGCGTGGCTTCGATGTATTTTGATTTGTTTTCAAGGATATTCTTTGCCTGGCGCTCGATGATAGCTGATGATACCCGGCTGGTTTTTGTATGATACAGGATGAGGTTGTTGGACAATTCATTCAGGTATATACTTTTGATCCTAAGCGGGTTGACGATGACTTTATCATCTTTATAAAACTCCATAAAATTAACCCCGCCGAAGGTAGCGGCATACTGATCCTGCTTCCCCCCTGCCATATTCAGGTCAATGCGCTCAATTTCGTAGGCAAGCCTTGCAAGGTCATATTCCCCCAGCGGCAGGTTCAGCCATTCGGCAAAAGCGCCAAGGACGGCAACAACAAGCGTGGATGAGGTACCCAGGCCGGAGCCGGGAGGGGCATCGACGTACGTGGAAAGCTCGAATGATAATGGAGTGTGCGTGTAATCCCTGACAATGCGGTTATATATCCCTTTTAGCAGGTTCAGGCTCCCATCGATGAGCAATGCCTCAACAGAAGGTGACTCAAATTGCTTGTCCTTGTCAATCGATTTAAAAATGATCCTGCCATCATCACGGGGAATGATCGTAGCATAGGCATACATATTGATGGTGGCATTCAGCGTGGCCCCGCCGTAAAGATCGGAATATGGCGCCACATCCGTGCCGCCGCCGGCAAGCCCCAGCCTTAGAGGCGCTTTGCTTCGTATGATCATCGCTCGTTCAGGATTGCTTTGGCATAATTGGTCCAGCTCATATCCCGGGAGGTTTCTTCAACATTCTCCCGGGGAATTGGCTTCCCGATCGATTTTATCATGACATCGGCCATTGAATCAATATTCCCGGGTTCTGCCAGGTAGCCGTTGTAGCCGTCCCTGACCGTTTCCGGGAAATGCCCCACGCGGGTTGCAAGTATCGGCATCCGGAAATTATAACCGATGGACTCGACACCGGATGGAGTGGCAGTCAGGTAATACAGCATGATCGCATCACTCACCTGGAAATACTTATGGACATCTTCGTTGGGAACGAAGCTATTTACCACCGTCACCTTATCTTTAATTCCAAGCTCTTCGATCAGTTCGAGCGGCCGGTATTGCCTCTCATCGTCCTGCTTGCGCAGGAAAACCGATTTGGCGGCGGAAAAAACGGCATTCTTGATCTTTGTCGACATTTTCTTTGTGTCGAGGGTCTGCCAGAAAGATTCGCCCACGATCAACAGGGAAACATCATCCCTTTGAGCGGCGACCTTGGCAAAGGCTCTGATAACATCATGCAAACCCTTGTATTTCCTGATAAACCCAAAGAAGAGGAAGACATTTTTATTCAATCCCAGTCCCCTCTTCTCCTCTTCAGTCTTAAAATCCGGATCGGGCTTGAACATATCATAAACAGGGTGGAAAAGCTTTACAACCCTTTTTCCTTCGCCCTGTGGCGGCTTGCCGGGTTCCAGGAGCCTGAATGTTTTCCCGGGAAATAATACCTGGAGCTCCTTAAATGTTTTTAATGCATGTACAACATAGGAATGAGCGTGTTTAATCCCCATCCGGGTGAAGCTCATATCAATCTTGCTGCCTTCTTTTTGGATGACAAAATGAAGGTCGAAAACCACTTCGAGCCCTTTTATCCTGCTAAGCCTCCTGCCGATATAACCCAGCGGAAGGCCCTGGATTGCAATAGCCCATTGAAAGATGACCATTTTCGGGCCTATTTCCCTGATCAGGTTAACGGTTTTCTGCCAGCTCCGCGGGTCGTTGTAATTGGTGATATAATGGACTTTGATCTTCGTTCCTTCGAGAAGGTCGGCTTTGCTGCTGCGGTCGATAAAATCACGCGGGATGATGGCAGGGTATTGCTGGGTCCAGGAAACAATAAAAATCTCGGCAACATCAAGTTTGTCGAGGGCTTTGGCCAGGGAGGTGTTATAATTGGCAATCCCTCCCTTGAATTTCGGGCCGGGGCCAAATACGACGATTTTATCCATCAGGAGGTCTTATCAGAGTTTACCTTCTTTTTTCATTTTTTCGACCGCTGCATTATAAACGCGGGTCATCCCTTCACGGAGTGAAATCCTTGGCTCCCATCCGAATTTTTCCCGGATCTGGTCCATGTTGCAATAGCGGGAATGCACGCCTACCGGCTTGTCGAGCAAGGGCTTAATGGTCGCTTTATAGCCGGCAATATCACAGAAAAGGTCAATCAGGTCAAGGAAGGAGGTCAGTTTCCCGGAGCCGATGTTCCAGCCGGAGCCGTCATGGACCTTCTCCATGAGAAGAAAGATCAGGTCGATGATATCGTCGATATGGACGAAGTCCCTGCCCTGCTTACCACTGCCCCAGACTTCGAACGGGTCTTCGTGGCGGGATGCCCTGGCGGCGATTGCCGGAACAGGATAAGAGAGGTCCTGGTCTTCGCCGTACCCTGAGAATGGCCGGATACAGACGATCGAAACCCCATAATATTTAGCGGCGATCTGTGCAAGGAATTCACCGGTCATTTTCGACCAGCCATAGGTCATATCAGGTACGCCGAGGTTCTTTTTGAAATCGATATCGCCCTCAGACAATGCGATGGCATCACTTTCTGTCTGGAGGCTGGTCGGATAAGCGGCACTGGAGCTGGGATAGAGCACCCTTTCCGGCTTGTGACGGGTGATCCAGTAGAAAAATTCGGCATCAATAGACAGGTCAAGTGCAACCGCCATCGGGTCCCCATCGATCTTCAACCTTCCCCCCACGATAGCGGCAAAGTGGAACACATCAGAAAACCTGTCAAAATCGAGACCGTAGGTATCCTGCACAAAACGCGGGTTTTCGCGGAACTTAAAAAGGAAGTTCCGGAAATCCCCCTGCCAGAAATACAGGCGTTCATCTTCCCCGATAATTTCAACATCCTTGAACTTCCGGGATGTAAAATTCTTCATCCAGGTAGAAGGATGCGTGCCAATCGAAAGGTCATCGATAATAAAAACCTTATCCTTTGTAGAGTTCAGTAACCTCCGGGTCATATTTCGCCCGACAAAACCGCAACCACCAGAGACTAAATGTATCTTCATAGTTATTTTTGTGCTTAAAATTCCAAATACCAAATACCAAAAACCAAATAAATTCCAAAATTCAAATTCAAAATTCAAACCTTTTCCCCCTCTCCGTTTGGAGAGGGGGTCAGGGGGTGAGGTCAAATTTCTTTTACATCCACATTCGCTGTCTTCGAGACCAGATACCTGTTCCTATCGATTGAAATCCTCGAAATCATTTCCGCCAGGAAGCCTGTCAGGAAAAGAAGGGTCCCCAGGATCATCATGGTTAACGACAGATAAAAATACGGACTGTCAGCCAAAAGCATCGATTTGATCCCGTGTTTTAAGTAATATATTTTTTGCGCGCCAAGCCAGGCTGCCGAGAGAAAGCCGATCAGGAACATCATTGTGCCGATCATCCCGAAAAAATGCATAGGCCTGCGCCCGAATTTCGATACAAATGTGATGGATAAAAGATCGAGATAGCCTTTAATGAAGCGGTCGAGGCCGAATTTAGTAATGCCGTATTTCCGGCTCTGGTGGGCGACTACTTTTTCCCCGATCCGTGTAAATCCCGCATATTTAGCCATGACAGGGATATACCGGTGCATTTCACCATAGACCTCGACATTTTTGATCACCTCATTCTTATAAGCTTTCAGGCCACAGTTAAAATCATGCAGTTTAATGCCCGAGATTTTACGTGTTACCCAGTTGAAAAACTTTGAAGGGATAGTCTTTGAGATCGGATCGTGCCGTCGTTTTTTCCATCCCGAGACCAGGTCGAAATTTTCATCCATGATCATCGAATACAGTCCGGGTATTTCTTCCGGCGAGTCCTGCAGGTCGGCATCCATGGTAATGACCACATCGCCCAGTGCCGCTTTAAAACCGCTGTTCAGGGCAGCCGATTTGCCATAATTCCTCCGGAACCTGATGCCTTTGACATTTTTATCCTTCCGGCTCAGGTCTTCAATGATGTTCCATGATTGGTCATTGCTGCCGTCATCGACAAATATCACTTCCCAGGAATAGCGATGCGATGCAAGGGTATTTACAATCCATTTATAAAGCTCACCGATTGATTCCTCTTCGTTATAAAGGGGTATGACAATAGAAATATCCATCATCTCGCGATTAAGAGGCCGGCTGTTCAAAATTAGTGTTCTCTTTCTTAATAAAAATACTGGTAATCAGGCTGATTATTATTCCTATAATAAAATTACCGAGTAAAGCGAAAATCGTTACCCATCCGACGGTTTGAAACATCGAAGCAAGCTTCATTCCCTGTTCAATTTCCATATCCGTCATCCCGCGGTCAAGCATCTGCTGCTCAGTCTGAAGCATCACTTCTTCCATAGCACCAGGATCGATGAATTTGAAGAAGATGAAGGTGTAAACCCCCACGATGATGGCAAGGACAAGGCTGGTAACCATTCCGACCATGAATGCCTGGCCGTATTCGATAAACCCGTTGGAGTATTTATTCCTGTAATTAAGCTGGGAAAGCACGATCCCGGCGATTAGCACGGCATAGGAAAGGAATTGCAGCGGTTTGTTCTGATCAAGGTTCAAAAGGAAAAGGATAAGACTGAGCACGATGATTGCCAGTGATATGATCACCCCGTATCCAAGGCAGATCATGAAAAGAGAAGGTTTTTTTTCCATAGGAAAAGGGTTTTAGGTTATTGCAAAGCTAACAAAAATCGAATTCCAAATTCCACATTCCAAATTCCAAATAAATCCTATAATTCAATCTTAAAATCCAAAATATTTTGAATTTGTTTTTTTCGGAATTCGAATTTATTTGGTATTTGGTGCTTGGTGCTTGGGATTTATTTGGTATTTGGTGCTTGGTATTTGGTGCTTGCCTAATGTAGGGTGCTTTGTATATTGAAAAATAACTATCTTTGTCGCCGGGTAAGTCTTATGCGACCAGCTCCCGTTGAACTCCCCCAGGTCTGGAAGGAAGCAAGGGTAAATGGTTGAGCGGTGCGACATAAGGGGCTTACCCTTTTTTATTTGAGGGTTTCAATGTTCCAGGGTTCCAAAGTTCCAGGGTTCCAAGTTCCAGTTTATTTTTTATCAATATTCACCGTTCACCGCTCACAGTTCACGGTTCACCGTTCACTGATTCGTTGTAATTCGTACTTTTGTGTAGATGTTACTGAAGATTTACGATAAAAACCCCAACGAGAAAAACATCCGGGAGGCCTCTAAGATCCTGGAAGACGGCGGTGTGATCATTTTCCCTACTGATACTATTTACGCTATTGGCTGCAGTGTTTACAGTCCGAGGGCGCATGAAAGGATTGCCAGGATAAAGGGCCTGAATCCCAAAAATGCCAATTTCTCTATCCTTTTTTATGATCTCAGCCATTTATCGGAATTTACACGCCCTATCAGCAACGAGGTTTACAAAATGATGAAGCGCACGCTGCCGGGGCCTTATACCTATATCCTGGAAGCCAACAGCAATGTCCCGAAAATACTGGGCATCAAAAAGAAAACTGTCGGTATCCGTATCCCCGACAACCCGATTTTACTGGAAATCCTCAAAGAATTAGGCAAGCCGATTATGTCGACTTCGGTCCATGACGATGATGAGATCGTTGAATACACTACCGACCCCGAGTTGATCCATGAAAGATATGAAGACCTTGTTGACCTTGTGATCGACGGCGGCCACGGCGACAACGAGCCCAGCACCATTATCGACTGCACCGGCGATGAGATGGTGGTGGTGAGGGAAGGAAAAGGCGAAATAGAGTAGTGTTAAGTGTTGAAGGTTAAGGGTTAAGTGCGGGAAATTATTTTTTTTTAATTTTCCCGAACCCAGCCCTTAAAACTTAAAACTTAAAATTGTATCTTTGCGCCCTCGTTTGAGATTCTGTAGCTCAGCTGGTAGAGCAACGGCCTTTTAAGTCGTGGGTCCCGGGTTCGAATCCCGGCAGGATCACTCCTTCATTGCACATTGCACATTTCTCAATACCAATTCACAATTCATTTTCCATTGTCCATTGTCCATTTTCGATTGTCCATTTAAAATATTGAGAAATGATACTGCTATTGTGAAATGAGAAATGAGAACCCAAATCATTGTCGATTGTCGATGTAAATTTTGATTTTGAATTTTTGATTTTGGATTTGTTTGGTGCTTGGTGCTTGGGATTTGGTGCTTTATCTCACTAGCATCACCACCCCTACTCTCTCCTGGTTCCCTGCAACACCATCCACCGAAAATACGATCTTGTAAACATAAACTCCTCCCGGACAGTCCTTTCCGTTTTTCTTCCCATCCCAGCCGTTTACGATACCGTCAGTTTCAACAACAAGCCCACCCCATCGATCGTAAATGCTTAATGTTGAATGTTGAAGGTTGAATGTTGAATTCGGGAATTTTATTTGAAAGATGTCGTTTATGCCGTCACCGTTAGGACTAAAGGCGTTTGGTACATAAATCTCAAAATCAGGAATTTCTTCGGATGTCAGTTTTACGTAAACGGAATCTGAACCTAAACAACCTACGGGCGACTCCATCTCCACCTTGTACATTCCTTCGGCAGTGATGATAATGCTTTCGGTGCTGTCGCCGGTATTCCATAAATAGGAAGATAATCCGGTTCCTGCATCCAGCACATCTCCGGCGTGCATCTCCAGCGTGTCAGTACCATGGAAAGCCGCTACAGGATTTTCACTGACGATCAGCTCGATGCTTTTCTGGTCGGTGCAGCCGACACGGTCGGTGGCGAGGAGGGTGTAGAGGCCGGAATTGGAAGAGGAGACTGAAAAGAAGAGGGGATCATTACTGGAAGTATCGCCGTCGGGATAAATCCATTGATAATCGATCGGGGGCTGGTTGCCAACTGCAATACTCATAATGCTGGCAAACTGCCCGGTGCAAAAGGTTTTGCTCTGATCCAGGATGATCTCTGGCGGCTCATAAATTTTCACTTCCCCGGTCTGAAATTCTGCCGGGATGGGATTGCCGGAAGAATTGGTGAAATAGCTTTCTGTTTCGCCTGTGTACCAGGAAAGCTCTCCCTGCCCGGGATTTTTCGTGGTGAAAACAAGGTCGGCGACTTTTTCTGTTCCTGTGAAAGTGACAGCGTTTGGTGCATTCCAGGCTAAATGAATATCACCTGCAAGTGGATCGACCCAACCTGTAAGACTGTCGGCAAGCTGCGGATGGACATTTGCAAAGCCTTCGCACTGAAGGTTGTCGGCATTGAAACCGAGTTTTAGATGGAAATCCGCGACATTATTAAAATTGTCAACATTAACGGGAATCAGTGCTGTAGAATTTTCACAAATGCCTTCTTCACCAGTTACAGCATGCAGAAAAGTCAGGATAACATTCTGGATTTCAACGGTGAAAGTCGTGTCGCAGTCATTTTCGTCTTTCACTATACAGATATATGTACCTGCAGCTAAATTGTTAAAGGTTCCATTGTTCGATTGATAAGTATTTCCGCTGTCATTGGAGTAATAGAGCGTTGTAGTGCTGCCAGTTGCAGTAATTTCAATCGAGCCGTTTCCCAGGAAATCGGTCTCATCTGTTACAACTGGCGGCTGGACCTGCGGACCGGGAATATCTTCTAATAGAACCGGATTATCAATATAAAATCCATAGCACCCAATCCCATCCGTAACCCGTACCACGTAACTCGTACCAAAAAGATCAGAGAAAACACTGTCAGCCTGGTATGTTGCGCCATCATCGATTGAATACTGCAACGCAGAACCGGCAGGCGAAAAAGCGTGAATGATGATCTCCCCATCTGGCCTGCCACAGTGCGGTTGGGTGAGTTCAACATCTAGAACCTGCAGATTTCCTGCATCTTCGATGGTGAAGACTTCTGAAACCGTTTCGCAGCCGTTGCCGTCGGTGATGGTAAGCTGGTACTGCCCGGCGGGAAGGCCCGATGCATCTATGTTCGTCCCGTAGGGGTTGCCGGAGAGGTCGAGCCATTGGAAGGCGAAGGGCGGAGTGCCAAGAGCAATGAGTCCGGTTATTGATCCGCTTGCACCGTTGCAGGTTGTGGGGATGATGACAAGATTGGTTTCGTCGATGATTGTAGGTGAGTGAAAGCCTACATGGATGGTATCATATCCTTCGCAGCCGGACTCGTTGAACCGACCTCTCACCCAATAGTTACCGCTATCTGAAACAGTAATCGATGAAACGCCGAACTGGCCGGTTGACCAGGAGAAGAAATCGGCTTCGCAATTGGCATTGAGCTTAATGGAAGCGCCATCACAGATCATGGTGTCGGGGCCAAGATCAGGTTGAGGTGAAGGTGAGATTTCGATTTCTCTGGATGTATGCTCATATCTCCCGGAAGGATACCAGACATCGACCTTTACCTCATGAACGCCAGGATTTTTAAAAGCGTATGTTGGAGAAAGCTGCCATGAGGTGCTTCCGGGTCCGTCATCGAAATCCCATTGAATGGTCTGAGGAGTAGGGATGAAGTTCGGTTTGAACTGGACCGGGTAGCCCTGACATTGCTCGCCGGTCCACTCGAAGCGGAGGAGGTAATCTTTAAGTATATTTGGTAATCCACCGGGGAGCGGATTTGGAAACATATTAATTGCTTTATCCTCATAATCACAACCAACGCCTCTGATCCATGGCTTATGAATAACACCTATACAATAAAAACTTTCAGTTCCCCAATAATGGGTATAACCATATATCTTTCCATCCCTGGCCAACTGCAATTCACCTGAAATGCCTCCGCCTACCGATATGGCTGAATTATAGAACAAGATACTATCCTCAATTACTTTCATATCGAATTGATAGATATGACATGAATCATCCTGATTAGTAGGTTCGTTGTAGCTGATGTATAAATATTTAGAATCCGGTGAGAATTCCATGCCTGCTACATAAGGACAAGAAAAGTTTACCGGTCCCTGGTTATACATATACTCGCAGGTTCCATCTATTGCATTAAATTTACAAACTTCAAGTCTTTCAACCAGATCTGATACCAGGTATTTCTTATCGTATGAAATTTTAATAAAACCGTGAAGGCTTTCCCAGTTTGGATAGAATTGATCGGGCATAGGCGAGAGCACCGGGTCGGGATGGAAACCGTCCTCATCAACCAGGAAGGCTGCATAAGCATCCTCTTCATATTTTCTGACAACCACCCAGACATTTTCGGAATTATCCTGCCGGACGATAGCAATACGGTCACCCACATCCCATCCGGCGTCAACCGGGATATTTTTTTCGGTCACAGCCCCCCAAAAACCCACACGCAAATCTACAACGGCATATTTAAGACCCGGATTGGAATGAGTGGGCCAAACTGCCGTAAAAACATAATACAGGCTATCCTGTCCGGGCCATTTGACAATAACCCTTCCTGACTTACCAGGACTGGGCATATTTTCACTGTTTTGCATGATGCCATGAGCATGAAAAATACCTTGCCAATCCGAACAAAAAAGAAAATTACCAAGATCATCTGAAATGGTTGCATTTGCCATTCCGGCCCGAAGTTGACCATCTTCCAGCTTTACCGGTACCCCGGTATTAAAATCCAATCCGGCGGTATCCTGGAAGTACCAGACATTGGCTTCATTTTGGGCAAATATTCCTGTCGAAAAGAATAATGATAGGAGTAAAATAAACCAGAAGGTTTTCAGGGTTTTCATCTTACATCATTATGAAGATCGTTAAGGATGAAATGGGTGGGATAAAAGTAGGAAATATATAGATAAAATGCAAGTGCTGGCAGATTCCCGCTTTCACGTTGCCGGCAGATTCCCGCTTTCACGTTGCCGGCAGATTCCCGCTTTCATGTTGCCGGCAGATTCCCGCTTTCATGTTGCCGGCAGATTCCCGCTTTCGCGGGAATGACGCACGACCGCGGGAAATAAAGGGAAAAAGAGCGGCGCGGCATGCAAGCTGGTTGCCAATAGCAAATTCCTTAGTTGCCGCGCCGCTCTTCTCTTTTACTTCGCTCTCTGCGTCATTCCCACGCAAGTGGGAATCTGCCTGCCAGCCGCGCCGTCGTCATTCCCACGCAAGTGGGAATCTGCCAGCCTGCCGTGCCACCGTCATTCCGATCCGCCAGCTGGCGGATGTTGCTTGGGATTTGGAATTATTATGTACCAGAAGGCTATCGAAGAAAGCTTTCAAAATGATTATCTTTGTAAAAAAGATAACCTATATGCCAAAACTCTATGAATATTTCGGCCTGATCTTTCTATTCTATTCTAATGAACATGAACCTATTCATGTTCATGGAAAATTCCAGGATAAAGAAAGCAAGGCGGAAATCGTTGAAATAGTACCTGAAAAAATAACAAGGAAAGTTTAAGAAAATGGTCATTACAATAACAAACGCCGAATACCTGGGGGATTACAGGATCAAACTTTTTTTTTCAGATGGTATGGAAAAAGAGATTGATTTTGAGATTTTTTTAAGGAATGCCAAAAATCCTATGGCCAGAAAGTACCTCGATGAAAAATTGTTCAGGAATTTTAAAATCGAGTATGGTGATATTATCTGGAACGACTACGAAATGTGTTTCCCGATTTGGAATCTTTACGAAGGAAAGATTTAATTCATTTCACACCCCCTTCCCTATTTCACTATAACTTTACCGGAATATCTTCCTTTCACCGTTTGTACATCAACCAGATAGATCCCTGGTGGAAAGTTCATTGCCGGGATATCGACTTGCCGATTCTTGAATCTGCCTGAAAAAACTTCTCCCCCGTTAATATTACAGATATTTACACGGATAATAGCCTCTGGTGCATGAATAGCGATATTTCCTGTCGCAGGATTAGGGAAAATCCTGACCAGGTTTTCAAGATCCGGGTTAATTTTTTGAATTCCTACCATTTTTGGGTCGAATACACAGATCAAATCGGGACCGGGAACAGGAATTAAAAACAGGTCATGATCACTTTCATACATTAACTGGGATGACACGCCGGGCATGCTATAGGTCTCCCTGTCATAGATCAGGGAATCGGGTGTAAGGACCATCGGAATGCCTCTGACGTCGATCCGCATTTTCAGGTTCAGGTCATAATTTATGAGCTGATTGCTGATAATTTCCCCTGATATAGGATTGATAATATAAATGTAATTTTTTTTACCCAGAACATAAAAAATTCCGTCAATAGGGCTGTATGCAGAGGAATAACTCTCCTGGCCAAGATTCACTATATTCTCCAGGAATGAATTTTCCCTGTCAAGGTAAATGATGGGCACTTGCGTTGTACCCAGCCCAATCGCAACCACTCTTTTTGAATCATCCGTGAATGCAAAATCAACTATGCATTCGGAAGTGGCAGGTACAGATGCAAGCAGGTCAAGATTTTCAGCATCAATAATATTTACCACCATTCCAAAACCAGGATCATTGGCACCGACCAACAGCAGTTTTTCATCAGGGCTAAGGGCGCTGGTAGTTTTAATTGTTACTTCCCGATTTGTTATTTGCAGCTGGCAGGTGCATCCGCTGGTTGTCGTGAAATGCTGCACATAGCTTGCCGCTCCATCAATTACGATTTTATTTATTCGTGCATAGATCCCCGCGATATACTCGATCACATAGGCGAATTGTCCGTCGGATGTTACATAGGCTTCTCTGACATTGGGAATGGGAAGTTCGGCAAGAACCTGGTATGTTTCGAGAGAAATAATCCGGACAGTACCTGCTAACCTACCGTAAACAATGGCCAGATCAGTCCCGGGCACTGCTTTAATACCAGACATTAAAGTATAGGGTATTATCGTATCCGTCTGGTTATCTGTTCTGTTGATGACACTCAGGTTATGCGTAAGAAGGTTGGCAACGAGGAAATTTTTACCATCACCCGAAATACTAACTTCTGCCGGGACGTCCGCCTCAGGTAATTGGCCGCACACCACGGCTGTATCGACCAGAATCTCATTAAAATTACTAAAATCAAATCCATAAAGGGTTTCATTATAATTTGCCTCTCCACCATAATAGTTTAAATTTCCCACCCGAAGCTTGTTTTCAGTCGGGGAAACGCCGAGGGGCAACTGTGGCTCTATATCCGGGTATATATCATAAGTATTGATAACCTCTCCACTTTCAAAATTGATAAAATTAAGATGCATTCCGGCGGCAGATACAACATATTCACCATCCGATGAAGTAAAAACAGGGTCATCCATTACAATATCCCAGGCCGGGACAAGTTGACAGGCGTGTGTATTAAAATCAAAAATACAGTAACGGCCATTAAATGAATCTGCCACCAGAACCCTGGAGCTGTCGCCATTGAAAACCAGGTCTGAATAATCGGCCAATCCCAACCAGCAATCAGCAGTAGTGCAAATAGAATCTATCACTGTAAGATCATCAGCAAGGTACCTGTACATTTTGACAGTATCATCATTATTAGAATAGACGTAGAGCCTTTCTCCGCCTGCAGAATAGGCAGCCCCGCACCATCTGCCTATCATAAGCGTCTTTATTATATATGTGGTTTGGGGACTAAAAACAGTAGGCCTTCCCTGCCGGTCTGCGATAAACTGGTCCCCATCGGGTGAAAGCACAAATTTGGTAAATTTATAGAACGTCCTTCCATACGAAGATATCCATCCATAATGATGAAAGGTAGGGGCTCCAAAATAAACCTGCTGATTTGTCTTAAGATCCACTTTCACAAATTGTCCCTGCGTAAAAGTGGCACATGCCAGATAGGCAGTGTCCTCATCAGGACTTAACTCCACCTGGCAAGGAAATCCGTCAAGCGGGACGAAATCCGACAGGGAAAAATCTATGAGTGAAATAATGTAAAAGGCCTGGCCTTTATGGCAGCAGACATAAGCAAAGTCAGTCCCCATTTTGATATCAAGAGGTTGCCTGCCGACCTGGACCGAAGCCAGCACAGCATTTGTCACCGCATCATAAAATACAACGTTATCGCTATTCTGGTAAGCAACAGCATAATAACTGCCATCCTTAGCGTATTCAATAACTGAGGGAAGGTCGCCCTCAAGGGGCAACCCGGGTTCAATCAATTGAAGGATCTCATCCCGGCCAACAGAAGGGCTGTTGTTCCAGCTTTCCCACATATAGCCCAGATCGAAAACATAGGTTTCATCCGGACCCTGACACTTAATAATGGGGTTTTCACTCACATCAGGTATCGAAAACTGTTGTGTCTTTTCCCCGTCATTATATTTAAGAAAACCAGGATTTCCATCACCTGGGGCGAAGAGTGTCACTTGCTGTGCGGACACGTAAATGGCCATTAAAACAATTGTAGGAATAAGGGCCTCTTTAAATGAGAATGATTTCATGGTATAGAAATATTAAGAGACAGCTTTTTGATGGCATTTTCTATCGATTCATCCGGTTCAATAATATTGTTCTCTCCCCAGAAATCGGTATCCGTCAGGTCCTCAACTTTTTCAGTGAAAATCATGTTCTGCCTGAATACTTCCTGGTTGCCGAATTTCACGATATGCTCTTCACTCCTGCCGGTGATGGCCATTTCCGACATTATCGAATAATTATTCTTAAACAACCTCTTTTTCCAGTCACAACGGAATTTCATATCAACACGCACATAATTGAGGTAGAATTTGCCACTTTCCTCTTTATAACTTACCAGGTAACTGGTCGATACAGGAACAAACACCAATCCCGCCGGTTTTTTCTGAACAAAAACTTCCGCAGCCTTTTTTTCATCACTGAGATCAAGGCTGAATTCAGCCCGTGTTAAAGCAAAATTATCCTGGGAGATATACAGCTTACCGGTATAAAGCGGATCTGCTTTAATAATATATGGTGAAAAGGTAATTACCCAGTTCTGCTTATCATCAATATTTACCACCGGTCCGAAGCTGAACCGGTAATTATCAAGGGTATCCAGGGCTATGCCAAGGTCAGTATTTTTAACAATGTCGAGAAGCATTAACACTTTTGGCCCTCCCTGGAGTTGAACCATCAGGGTATCCGCCTTTTTTATATTCGATCCTTTGCGGCCTTTGTAAATTTTCACCTGGTCAGCCTGCATCCCCGGATACGGGGCTTTATAAATATCTATTACGGCTTCGGAAATTGAAATATAGTCGCGGCGCTGCATAACAGACTCCCTGTAGAAGCCGGTCATCATGTTGGGCACTTCACTGTAATTCGTACGGCGGTTTCTTAAGGCCGATTCCACAATGCTTCGTGCATCTTTCGGTACAACAGGGATTTCTTTCAATTGCACGGGCTGGATTTCGAGAAGGAATGTTTTTTGTATCCCTGTAGATTCGCTGATCTTAAACCTTTTTGTGGCATATCCCAGGTGAGATACTTCAAATTCCCCGGAATTAAGTGAATTATTCACTTTTAACGTAAATTCCCCGTCGGAATTGGAGATAGTGCCGATGCCCGTACCTGGCACAGAAATCGATGCAAAAGTGATCTTATCCCCGGTACCTGCATCTTTAAGGAGCCCGCTAATCGTAATATACGTACCCTGTGCTGCAGTTACGCTGCATGCAGCAAGCAAAAGAATTGCAATGCAATTGCGTAGTAAATTTTTCATGGCTGGTTATTTAAGAAAACAGCCCATGAAATTATTGCTTTTCCCGGTAAAAAGCAAATAAAAAAGCAGGCGCATCGCTGCGCCTGCCAACCTAAATACTTAAAGACTAAACATTATAGAAAAAAATCTGCTCGACCGGGCCACTGTAACCCCATCCGGAATCACCATTATGGAGGCGAGCAAGTGCCCAGAGCTTCAATGAATAGGTACACTTAGTCATGTCGTTCGGAGGATTGTTGAGCTGAAGGCTCATGTTGCCGTTTCCATCCACAGCAGGACTGGTATTTCCGATCAACGTCAGGAACCCATCGGTTATGTCGCGATTTACCGTGTAGCTGTTGTTATTCAGGTGCATCACGGCCGCGCCGAGATGCGGATGGTAGACCGTGTACTTGGCATGTAATGTCCCTGAAACCGGGGCGCAAAGCGCCGCTTCCAGCTCGGTGATGGCCAGCTTGATGAATACCGAATTATTATTGATCACGGCCGAGTTCAGGGTTTTACCACTGCCCGGTAGAAGAGTGAAGATATTCAACGGCTTGTTGATCACTTCCCTGATTTCAAAGCGGATAGCAACTTTTTCTATCGGGATCTTCAGCCCTGCCGGCACTGCATTACCGACAGCCACGGAAGCTGGCGGAACGTCCGGCGCAGTAGTCAGCACCCTCGTATCCAGCGATAACAGCGTGTCCTCATCGATCATAAAATAATTACTCAGGGGACCCAGGCCGTTGATCAGCAAGGTGCGGTCAATAGCCTTGTTCAAATCAAACCAGCCATTGGCATCAAAATCAGCCTGGTCGCTGACCACATCGTAAACCGTCCATGGAAATACTTTTTCCATGAGCTTGGCAACTGTGCTGGCCACAAACAAACCCGGCGTAACTCCGAGGATTTTCGAAAAGTTCCCTAAAGCAGGCGCCGGTCCTCCATTTGGAGTAGTGACATGGCTGACCAGGAAGCGGTATTCGATCGGGTTTCCTCCTGCAGATTTAAATGCAGACTGGCCTGTCAGCCTGATCACGCTGGTCAGGGCTGATTTCCCGCTGCCGGCATAACCATTGACGTCAAAATCTTTCGGCCCAACACCGGTTGTAATGTTGAATGCCAGACCGATTCCGGTCCAGGCGCTTGGAAGGACCTCTCCCCCATCGTCAACGATCGGCACCTTGGTGCATAGCTGCACGCAAAGGCAATAACCTACATTATTACGCCGGTTGGCCTTTGTTTCGCTTATAAGTACCAGGCTCCCGATGGATGCCTTGAAATAGACATCCGGCCCGCTATGGAAAGTAAGGGGTAAACCGGGATCCGTTTCTACATTTATCCAGGGGGACAAAAAGGTCTGCTTGAATTTAAGCGATGTGTAATCTATCCTGAAATGGCCGTTGGAATCGGTGGTATCCGAGCCCAGGTTGTCATCCGTGAGAAAGTCAGCATCAAAAGCGGTGACTTTGGCATTGGGTATAGGGGCCCCTGTTTCACACTGGGTCAGGGTGCCGCAAATTACCCAGGCGTCGAAGTAGTACCCTCGGATATGGCACCACCACTTGGCGGGAATGAAATATTCCCAATGGAAATAATAGTTCCTCTTGTTTTCTTCAATTCTCCATTGAGGATAAATTGTAGTAATGTGGAACTGGATAGGTTCTTTACGGCGTGGGACAGGAGGTTTGGCTGGAACGGTACCGCACACGAAATCAATATCGAATGCAGTTTCGGCATACTTTTTATCCAGTTCAAACTCATAATTGCCTTCAGCATCCGTTTTAGCAGTAGCAATTAGCAACTTTTTCCTGGCTTTAGCTTCTTCCTTGTTCACTAAATGAAAAGTTTCTTTGGCATTGGCTATTGTATTGACGAGGATCTTTTCTTTTTGCCAGGGTAAATACAGCAGCACTTCCATGCCTGAGAGCGGTTCTGTGCATTCTTCACACAGGTAACCACGCAGATTTCCTTTAAAAATGAATTTCATAATTTTTACATTTTTATATTTTGCCTACTCTTTTCATTTGGATTTTCGGCATTTTCCATTTTCTTATGCATAATACATACAAGCCCCATTTTGAGGAAAATTGTCATCAGGAAAGTGGTTTAAATTAATCCTGCACTACCGGGGGGGGAAATCAGGTGGCAGGTAAAAGCAAATACAGATTAAAGTCCTGGCATTAATTCTATAAAAGTAAAGTAATTTATATCGAAAGTCAATGGATATATTACTTTTTAACTTAAAAATAACATATCGAATGCCGTGGTAATTTTATTCGAGGTATTCAACAATTGTGTATGAAATCATATTGACTTTAATCATATATTTAGTATCTTAGTAGCTTATTCTGAACGCATAAATATCCTACTGTGGTTTGCTTATCGGCGCTTGTTGATTGAAATCATTAAATAACTGCAATGGCTATGAAAACACGCACTATTTTGCTTTTCATCATCCTTACCGGTAGTCGGTTTCTTTTTTCACAGGTTGCTGTCAACACAGACGGCAATCCTTCCCACAGTTCGGCAATACTTGATGTCCAGTCCACCAGTAAAGGTTTCCTTCTTCCAAGAATGAGTTATTCGGCCCTGTATGCAATTGAAAGCCCGGCCGAAGGGCTGATGGTTTTTTGTATGGATTGCGGTGTGGCTTGTGAAGGCTTACTGGTTATTTATTGCGATGGTTCGTGGAAGGTTATGAATACCGTTTGCCTGTTACCGAAAGCACCTCTGGCAGGCAGCCACACCCCTGCCCTGACCCAGATAACCTGGAATTGGCTGGGCGTTGATGGGGCTACGGGTTACAGGTGGAATACAACAGATAACCTGGAAACAGCGGTTGATATGGGCACAACGTTGACTTACACTGAAACCGGGTTGACCCCAAACACGTCTTATACCCGTTATGTATGGTCATATAATACTTGCGGGGATTCCCCCAGTGGAAGCATGAATGCCCAAACCATTCCCTATTACATAGGTGCAAATTATGGGGGCGGGATCATCTTTTACATCGATGGCACAGGAAACCATGGACTGATCTCGGCTGCATCTGATCAAAGCAATGCAGCACAATGGGGTTGTTCCGGGACAATTACCGGCGCCACCGGAACTGCTATTGGTACAGGCCAGGCTAATACTACAACCATCGTTGGTGCATGCAGTGAATCCGGGATCGCCGCACGTATTTGTGATGACCTCGAATTGAATGGATATAGTGACTGGTTCCTTCCATCTAAAGATGAACTGATTCAGATGTTCGCCCAGAAAAATGTCATCGGGGGCTTTACAAATGAAGATTATTTCAGCTCGTCAGAATGTAATGCCACACAGGCCTGGGAAAAAGTTTTCTGGTACGGTGATCAGTACTGCTGGTCAAAAAGCCTCCCGTACTATGTCAGGGCGATAAGGGCGTTCTGACAGTTCGCAGTTCGAAGTTCGCAGTAATGCCTACTTTACAATGCTCATTTTCCGGACCATCAGCCCTTTTTCAGTTTCAACGCTCAGGATGTAGATCCCGGCCGGGAGATCATTCAATTCCAGGATGAAATTATTCCCGCAATCATCCCTTCTTATCATTTCACGGCCATTCAGGTCAACAAGCTTAACCGCCCTGACATCTAAGCCTGCATTGATGAACAACTGCTCATTTGCCGGGTTTGGATAAATGCTGACATCCTTTTCCCAGGCTGCTTCACCTAAACCGGCAGGCCCCACCTGGATAAAGGCGGTTTTGTTTTCCAAATTGGAATTCACCCCGTCGGAAACGGTAAGGCTGACATTATAGGAGCCATTAGAAGTATAAGTATGGGAAGGATTTTGCACGGTGCTTGTACCGCCGTCGCCAAAATTCCAGTTCCATGATACGATATTGCGGGTCCCGCTGAGTTGTTTTTTAACCAGCTGATCCGGAGTAAGTATTGGCATTCCACCCGGTTCTGTATTAACAATCGTGTTAATAATGTTGATCGCGCCATTGGAGCCGTTCAGGGTGCAGATATCCCAGTATAGCCCGGTCCCGGTAGTCGGCACCTGTAAGGTATGGAGCAACCCGCCTTCATTGAAGATCTGTACCACCGCGTTGGATGTAATGATATCGGGGCTCCCCGAATAATTATAAATATAGTAGTGATACGTTCCTGTTTTCAGTTCATAAATGGTCGTGGTCTCAGGACCGAAGCTGGTCACATCATCAATGTCGAGAATTACATAAGGCGCTGATGTTGCGGAGCCCTGGCTCTGGTAATAAATATGGTAGGTATTGCCTTCAATTTCCGGTGTCTTCATATGCGAATCCAGGTCAGTCGGCAGTTCGCCCCATGTCAGGACAAAGCGGTACTGGCCGCTCGCCAGCGTTGGCGAAAGCGAGATCTGTAATTCAAGCGAACCTCCGTCCGGGATTACAACTCCGCTGTTGGTATATCCGGTATAGCCAGTTGCAGAAGCTGTCACGGTATGGGTGCCCTCCTGCGATTGGTCGGTGAACTGAACGGCAAGCGGGGCATTCCCGGAAGTTACATTGGCATTAAAGTTTGCATTTAATACCCCTGCCGGGATATTGTTAATCACATAATTTCCGGCAGCATCAGTATAATCGCTGAGTCCTGCCACTGAAACCAGGGCATTTTCAACAGGGTTCCCGTTTACGGCATCGGTAACCATACCCGTCAGGGTTGATGTCCCACCACTACCTCCGGTGACCGTAACATAAGCATTCTTGGTTTCGGTATTGCTGTTGGTCCCATCTGAAACTGTAAGACTGACGGCAAATGAGCCACCGTAAGTGTATGTATGTGAAGGATTTTGCACGTTGCTGGTTCCACCGTCACCAAAATTCCAATCCCAGGTAACTATATCCCTTTCGGCAGGAGCCTGAGGTTTCTCTTTCTTACCCTCCGACGAAAAAAGCGACCTGCCACCGGGTTCCGAGGATGTGATCTGGTTAATGATGCTGATATTGCCATTAGAACCGTCCAGGGTGCAAATATCCCAGAATAAGCCCTCCCCTGTAGTTGGGACCTGCAATGTATGAAGCAACCCGGTTTCATTGAATATCTGGACTACAGCTTGGGAAGTGGTAATTGCCGGGCTCTCGCTGTAATTGTAAATGAAGTAGTGATATTCCCCCGGGAAAAGGTCATAAATAGTAGTGGTTTCCGGCCCGAAGCTGGTCACATCATCAATGTCAAGGATAGCATAGGGTGCACTGGTTGCAGAACCCTGGTCGCTATAATAAATGTGGTAAGGCTGTCCTTCAATGGATGGCGTTTTAAGATGGGAATCCAGGTCATCAGGGGTTTCTCCCCAGGTAAGGACAAAACGGTACTGGCCGGTAGCCAGGGTAGGCGACAGGGCGATATGAAGCTCAAGCGTGCCGCCGGTCGGGATAACAACCCCGCTGTTGGTATACGTTGTATACCCTGTGGCTGTAGCCGTAACCGTCTGAGTGCCTTCAGTCGAAAGGTCAGTGAACTGGACCGCTAAGGGTGCGTTTCCGCTGGTGGTATTTGAAGTGAAATTGGCATTCAATACCCCGGCAGGTATATTAGCGATCGCATAATCGCCATTCTGATCTGTAATGTCATCCAGGCCGGCAACAGAAACAAGTGCATTTGGGATTGGCTCCCCGTTTATTGCATCGGTAACCTTGCCTGTCAGCGTTGAAGTGGCAGCGGTTTCAGAAGTCACTTCGACATCATCTACCATAAAAATGAATGCATCATCGGAAACACACTGAATCGCCACATAAATATTCATACCGGCGTATGCAGAAAGGTCAAAATCTTTCTGTGTCCAGGTGGTGGCAGCTTCAAGATAGGTACCGGTGCTAATGATCGTAAAACTTGAAGGATTGTTGTCTGTTGTCGAAACGCCAACCTTATATCTTTCAAGTCCGTAATTGGCTGTGTAGGATTTCACCCAGAATTTCAAATGCCCATTGGTACCAAGGGCAATCTGCGGAGAAATCAACCAGTCATCGTTCGGATGCGAGATGGCAGCAAAACTGGCCGCATACCTGTAACCGCTGTGGGGTGCAAGATCCGGGTCCTCGTCAATCGGAGGTGTTGTTGCGGCGGGATTAAATATGATATAAGCAAATGGTTCACCGGAATGAAGGAAAGTATATCCGTCAATGCCGTAAGTAGTAAATCCATCAACATCATTGGTCGACCATGGCGCACAGGTGAGGCTGAAATCGGTATAGCCTTCAAAGTCCTGAAGAAGTGTAGATCTGACGATTGTTGCGGCAGACGGGTCTGCGGTTTCATGATGTGCAGGTGCAGGCACGTTTTCCGGAATAATACGTTTCAACTGGGCATTGGTTAGTGTTACGACCAGTACAAGAGCAGCGAGAAGTAGCAAGCGTTTCATCTATTATTAAATTAAGCGGTTAATAATGTATTTATCGTCCATCAAAATTACAAATCAATATGAATATTTCAAGCAAAACGTATTATAGATGATAAAACTCCGTTAAGATTTAATGGAATTGCGTTAACAGTGCGGCAATGCACTATAATTTTTACCTTTGTCCGGTGTTAAATAACTCATTATTATATTATGAAAATTACGGTTGTAGGTACTGGTTATGTCGGATTGGTCTCAGGGGCATGTTTTGCAGAAGTAGGGATCGATGTAACCTGTGTGGATATTGATAAAAAAAAGATTGAAAACCTGAAGAACGGGATCATTCCAATTTATGAACCCGGATTGGAAAATATCGTGGAAAAAAATGTTGCCAAAGGCAGGCTTCATTTTTCCACGAACCTTGCTGAAACGCTTCCCGGTTGTGAGGTACTTTTCAGTGCTGTAGGGACCCCTCCCGATGAAGACGGCAGCGCCGATCTTTCCTATGTTTTGGGGGTGGCCAGGGAAGTCGGCCAGCACATGAATGACTATATATTGATGGTCACTAAAAGTACAGTACCGGTTGGTACTGCCAAACTTGTCAGGCAGGCAATACAGGAGGAACTGGATAAAAGGGGCCTTAGCCTTACTTTTGACGTGGCTTCCAATCCTGAATTCCTGAAAGAGGGTGCCGCAGTAGATGATTTCCTGAAACCGGACAGGATCGTTGTCGGCATTGAATCACAAAAGGCCGAAGACCTGATGAGCCGGTTATATAAACCTTTTACGCTGAATGGCCACCCGGTCATTTTCATGGATATCCCATCGGCCGAGATGACCAAGTACGCAGCTAATGCGATGCTGGCAACCCGTATCAGTTTTATGAACGATATTGCAAATCTCTGCGAGATCATGGGAGCCAATGTCAATATGGTCAGGAAAGGCATTGGCAGCGACCCCAGGATCGGCCCCAAATTCATCTATCCCGGCATTGGCTATGGCGGTTCATGTTTTCCAAAAGATGTGAAAGCACTGATCCATACTGCCCAGCAGAATAATTATCCGTTAAGGGTGCTCAAAGCCGTTGAAGATGTGAACGACGACCAGAAAGCCGTGCTTTTCAATAAGGTAAAAAAGTATTTTAAAGGAAATATCAGTGGAAAGACCATTGCTCTCTGGGGACTATCCTTCAAGCCTGAAACCGATGATATGCGCGAAGCACCGGCATTGGTCCTTATTGATAATTTCTTAAAGGCCGGCTGTAAAGTCAAAGCCTATGACCCGGAAGCCATGAAGGAGACAAAACGAAGGATCGGCGAGATCATTGAATATTCAGAGGATCCGTATGACGCCATTGACGGTGCCGATTGCCTTTTATTGGTAACAGAATGGAAAGAATTCAGGGTGCCTGATTTCGACCGGATGAAAAAATTGTTGAAAAATCACGTTATATTTGATGGAAGAAATATTTATGACCCGCAGGAAATATTGTCCGCCGGGTTTGAATATTTTGGGATAGGGTTATAAGCCATAAGCTACAAGCCGCAACCTCACCCCCTGGCCCCCTCTCCAGGCGGAGAGGGGGAAAAGGTTTGAAGTTTGGAATTTATTTGGGATTTGGTGCTTGGGATTTTTTTGGGATTTGGTGCTTGGTCCGCCAGCTGGCGGATGGAATTTAAATCAGTGGTATGCGTAAACGAATATTAGTAACCGGCGGTGCAGGTTTCCTTGGGTCTCATCTCGTTGAGAGATTACTGCATGAAGGCAATGATGTAATTTGCCTGGATAATTATTTTACCGGCGCCAAGCAAAATATTGCCCATCTTATTGGAAATCCGTATTTCGAAGTGGTCCGGCATGATATTACAATGCCTTTTTTTATTGAGGTCGATGAGATTTACAACCTGGCATGCCCGGCTTCTCCAATCCATTACCAGTACAATCCTATCAAAACGATCAAAACTTCCGTAATGGGGGCAGTAAATATGCTTGGACTGGCCAAACGGACAAAGGCAAAGATCCTGCAGGCATCTACTTCTGAAGTTTACGGAGACCCGGAAATCCATCCCCAGACCGAATCATACTGGGGGCATGTCAATCCGATCGGTTCGAGGTCTTGCTATGATGAAGGCAAGCGCTGCGCCGAATCCCTCTTCATGAATTATCACCTTCAAAACAAGGTGCGCATTAAGATCATGCGAATTTTTAACACCTATGGGCCGAGGATGCACCCGAACGACGGGCGGGTCGTATCCAATTTTATTGTCCAGGCGCTGAAAAATGAAGATATTACGATATATGGCGAAGGCTCGCAAACCCGCAGTTTTTGTTATGTGGATGACCTCCTTGAAGGAATGGTAAGGTTGATGAATACCGGGGATGAATTTACCGGGCCGGTCAATGTCGGCAACCCCGGGGAATTTACTATTCTGGAACTGGCTGAAAAAGTGATCCACCTGACCGGATCAAGATCGAAGCTGGTCTTCATGCCCCTTCCGGAAGACGACCCGATGCAGCGCCAGCCGGATATCACCTTGGCCAAAAATGTCCTGGGCTGGGAACCAAAAATATCGCTCGACGAAGGCCTTGTGAAAACCATAGCCTACTTCAAATCAGTGATCTAAGCCTTTTTCCCGATGTTGAACATACTCATAACCGGAAGTAATGGACAGCTTGGCTCCGAACTAAGGGAAGCATCGGTCTCCTACCCTTATTTCCGTTTCTTTTTTACCGATATTGATGAGCTTGACATTACTGACCAGGCAAAAGTGGATGATTATTTCAGGGAGAACAATATCGATCTGGTGATAAATTGTGCAGCTTATACCGCCGTTGATAAAGCCGAGCAGGAACCCGAAAAGGCAATGCTTATCAACCGGGATGCTGTGGCAAACCTTTGTGCCGCTTGCAAAGCACATGAAGCCTACATGATCCATATATCCACGGATTATGTATTTGACGGGCGGAATAACAGGCCATATACCGAATCTGATCCGGTATCCCCTGAATCCTCCTATGGCCGGTCAAAAGCTGCCGGTGAAGATGCGGTGCTTTCCTGCCTTACAAAAGGGATGATCATCCGGACATCCTGGCTTTATTCTGCTTATGGCAATAATTTCGTCAAAACTATCCTGAAAAAAGGAGCGGAAAAAGGTGAATTAGGCGTGGTTAACGACCAGCATGGCTGCCCAACTTATGCCCGCGACCTGGCAATGACTATTCTGGAGATTATTCCAAAAGCGGTTTCACTGCAACAAATTGATATTTATAATTATTCAAACGAGGGCCGATGCACCTGGTTCGAATTTGCAAGTGAGGCTGTGGAACTTGCCGGAATAACATGCAAAGTACTGCCCGTCACCTCCGACAAGTACCCGCAGCTCGCCCAAAGACCGCAATACAGCATCCTTGATAAGTCAAAAATAAAACAGCAGTTTGGAATAACGATTCCGCACTGGAAAGAAAGCCTGGCGGATTGCATCAGGAAATTGAATATATAGGCCTCACCCCCTAACCCCCTCTCCAAATGGAGAGGGGGAAAGCGGTAGAATAAATCAAGTCCCTTAAGGGACGACAGTATGGTAGGAAATGTCAGAATTCAATAACAAAAAGTCCCGTAGGGACGACAGAACAGTTATGATAGAACAAAAAATCTTAGAAAGAGCACAAATCTGGCTAGGTGAAAATTTCGATGAAGAAACCCGCCGGCAGGTTAAGGAAATGATTGAAAACAATCCCCAGGAAGTCGTGGAATCCTTTTACCAGGACCTTGAATTCGGGACCGGGGGATTGCGGGGTATTATGGGAGTTGGGACCAACCGTATGAATAAATACACGGTCGGAATGGCTACCCAGGGACTGGCAAATTACCTTAAGAAGATCTTTCCGGGGCAAAAGCGGATTAAAGTCGCCATAGCTTACGACTGCAGGAACAACAGCCCTTATTTTGCCCAGGTCACTGCTGATGTTTTTTCCGCAAATGGTATTTATGTATATCTTTTCAGTGCCCTCAGGCCAACGCCTGAGCTGTCTTTTGCTATTCGCGAGCTTGGCTGCCAGAGCGGGATTGTGATCACTGCCTCTCATAACCCAAAAGAGTACAACGGGTATAAAGCTTACTGGGAAGACGGAAGCCAGTTGATCCCTCCCCATGATAAAAATGTAATTGCCGAAGTCCAGAAAATCACTTCTGTTTCCGAAGTGAAATTCATGGGTGTAAAAGAGAATATTGAAATTATCGGGGAAGAATTCGACAGGATCTACCTGGATAAAGTACTTGGTTTGTCGCTGTCACCAGAAGCAATAATGCAGCACAAAAACATGAAGATCGTATATACCCCGCTTCATGGAACCGGAGGCGTTCTTGTGCCAGCCGCTTTGAAAAAATACGGCTTTGAAAATATTACCGTTGTTGCTGAGCAGGCTATATACAGCGGTGATTTCCCCACAGTAAAATCTCCAAATCCCGAAGAACCTGCGGCTCTTGAAATGGCAATCAAATTAGCGGAAAAATCCGGCGCCGACCTCGTCATGGCTACAGATCCTGATGCCGATCGCGTCGGAATTGCCGTCATGGACCTGGAAGCTAACTTCATTTTGTTAAATGGCAATCAAACAGCTTCCCTCCTCACCTATTATCTTCTTTATAAATGGCAGGAAAACAATAAATTAACCGGAAAAGAATTCATAGTCAAAACCATTGTCACCTCAGAAATCCTGAAAGATATCGCCGATAAATTCAATGTGGAATGTTATGACGTCCTTACCGGGTTTAAATGGATAGCTGAAGTCATCAGGTTAAACGAAGGGAAAAAGACCTTCATTGGAGGGGGTGAAGAAAGCTATGGCTTTATGACCGGGGATTTTGTAAGGGACAAAGATGCTGTCAGTTCCTGTGCGCTCTTTGCAGAAACAGCAGCCTGGGCAGCTACGAAAGGAAAGTCGCTCTATGAACTTCTTATCGACATTTACCTTGAATTCGGGCTTTATAAAGAATCGCTGATCTCGGTAACTAAAAAAGGCAAGTCAGGTAGCGAGGAGATAAAGAAGATGATGGAAGTTTACCGCAGCACGCCTCCAGCCACGATTAACGGTTCGCGGGTTGTAATGATCAAAGATTACCAGTCCCTTGTGTCAAAAGATATGACAAAAGGTAAAACTTCCCCGATCGAACTTCCCAAATCCAATGTCCTCCAGTTTTTCCTTGAAGACGGCAGCAAGATCAGTGTACGGCCCAGTGGTACCGAGCCCAAGATCAAGTTTTACTTCGGGGTGAAGCAAATCCTTGCCAGCCGGGCGGATTTCGGCAAAGTAGACGGAATGCTGAATGAAAGGATTAAGGCGATTATCCGTGATATGCACCTTGATTAGATTACTGCCCAACTACTTCGCCATTGCCGCATTGATCGGCACCCTGTCGACGTAATGCACTACCCTGTCAATTTTATCACTGGCATCAAAGTGAAAGTCCAGATGCATCCACTGGACCATCCTTTTACCGGTGGTTTTATATTTGGCATTTACCTGGTACCAGGCCAATAACCAGACCCCGGGAGCTTCAACACTTTGCGGCTGGTTTACTTTTACCGGCAACCAGATCTCATTGCTGAATAAAAGGGAATCAAGGAATTCTGTCCTTCTTTTCGTCCAGTACTCTGAAATTGCAGCTTTCCCGGCAAGGCTGTCACCGTTGTTAAACTGATAAACTGCATTATCGGAATATGCAGAAAGATAACCGGCCATATCACCGGCAGATAAAGAAGCTATCATCTTTTTGCCGATTTCTGCATATTTCATGTCTGCAAATTCTGCCGGTTGGGGTTTAACTTCAACTGCTGAAGGTTCATTTTTTTTCTCATGTTTAATTTCAGTTGTGCATGCAACAAATAAACTGACGGATATTGCCAGTAACATTAATTTTTTCATGATGGTATGTTTAATTGGTTTAAAGACTTGCTTGAATTGAATAAATTTGAATATTAAACAACATTGGAGGGATAAAGTTATTATACAAAATATTGTTTTTCAGAAATTTATGAAATATTTAACAATTATATTATACAGGGGTTGGTATTAAAAGAGTTGATAACGGGCAAAACCATGAAAGGGGTTTTTTATAAGAGAAATCTTAATTTAACAACAATTTAACAAGATAGAGAGCAGCATGAAGTACTTTTATAGTGCACTTTTTTGCATATAATATGATCTTCATATGAAACAATATAAAAAACTCTGGATACTTTTCTCACTTGTTGTAGTGATCTCTTTCATAGTACTGGGATATTTCGGGCATGAAATTTACCAAAAGGCGCCACCTGTTCCGAATAAAGTTGTAACTGTTGGGGGAAAAGTACTTTTTACAGGTCAGGACATTAAAGATGGCCAGAATGTCTGGCAAAGCATCGGGGGTCAGGAAGTCGGCTCCATTTGGGGCCATGGCGCCTACCTGGCACCTGATTGGACAGCAGACTGGATACACCGTGAAGCATTACTAATACTGGACGAATGGGCAAAGGAGTCTGGTGCAGATTCATTCCTGTCTTTAGATCCTGAAAGACAGGCTGCAATGAAAGCCCGCTTATTTTCAGAGCTCCGCACTAATAATTACAATCCTGTATCAGGCATCCTGACCGTTTCTGAATTGCGCTCCAGGGCTATTGATAGTCTTTCGGCATATTATGCCGGGCTTTTCATGTCCGATCCCGGACTTGATCAGATCCGCTCAGCTTACTCAATACCTAGGGATGCCGTTAAAGATCCAATTCTGATGCAGAAGATGAATACCTTTTTCTTTTGGGCATCATGGGCCTGTGTCACTGAACGACCTGGTAGTGAAGTCAGCTATACGCACAACTGGCCTTCAGAAGAACTTGTCGGGAACAAAGCCACAAGCGACCTTATCCTGTGGACGGGTTTCAGTATGATAATGCTCCTGGTTGGAATTGGAATCCTGGTATTTTATCATGCAAGGACAAAAGAAGAAGACCCGCCTGAAATTCCGGTTAATGATCCACTCATGCGATTGAAGATAACCCCGTCGATGAAGGCAGTCGAAAAATATTTCTGGGCAGTAAACCTGTTGATCCTGATCCAGGTGATTATGGGTATTATAACCGCTCATTATGGTGTGGAAGGCGACGGTTTTTACGGTTTCCCATTGTCTTCGATCCTGCCTTACTCTGTTTCGCGGACATGGCATGTCCAACTGGCCATCTTCTGGATCGCTACAGCCTGGCTTGCCACAGGACTATATATGGCGCCTTCTATAGCTGGCAATGACCCGAAATACCAGAAAGCTGGAGTTAACTTCCTCTTTATTTCACTTTTAATCATCGTGGCTGGCTCGATGACTGGCCAGTGGTTCGCCATTATGCAAAAACTGGGCCTTGAAGAGAATTTCTGGTTCGGGCATCAGGGCTATGAATATGTTGACCTGGGCAGGTTCTGGCAATCATTCCTTTTAATCGGCTTGTTGTTGTGGCTTATCCTTATGGTGCGACCACTGATTCCTGTTATAAAAAGTGGTACTGCCGAGAGAAACCTGTTAATCCTGTTTTTAATATCCTGCTCAGCTATTGCATTATTTTATTCGGCAGGCCTGATGTGGGGCAGACAAACAAACCTGGCTATAGCGGAATACTGGCGATGGTGGGTAGTGCATCTCTGGGTCGAAGGTTTCTTTGAGGTTTTTGCCACAGTCGTAGCAGCGTTCCTATTCGTCCGGATGGGATTGCTGAAAATAGCCTCAGCGACGGCCAATGTACTTTTTGCAACTATTGTTTTCTTATCCGGCGGGATCCTGGGCACATTCCATCATTTATATTTTACCGGGACACCAACCGGGGTTATGGCACTTGGCGCCACCTTCAGCGCTCTTGAAGTGGTGCCGCTTGTCCTGATAGGGTTTGAAGCTTTCCATAATTATCGTCTAAGCAAGGCCAAGGATTGGCTTTACGATTATAAATGGCCTATATATTGCCTGCTTTCGGTTTCATTCTGGAATTTTCTGGGTGCCGGGATTTTCGGCTTCCTGATCAACCCTCCAATTGCACTATATTACATGCAGGGCCTAAATACTACGCCGCTTCACGGTCATACAGCTTTATTTGGTGTTTATGGTATGCTGGGT
Organism: uncultured Bacteroidales bacterium; assembly: GCA_964371595.1. GTDB lineage: Bacteria > Bacteroidota > Bacteroidia > Bacteroidales > JAGOPY01 > JAGOPY01. The sequence continues at coordinate 50,905 of CAYJNJ010000005.1, forward strand.
ATAGGGCTGATGCTGTTTGTTTTACGCAGCTTATACCGTAGTCAGAAATGGAATGACAAATTGATCGGCTTTTCCTTTTGGTCAATCAATATTGGTCTTTTACTGATGTCATTCCTTAGCCTTCTGCCAATTGGTCTTCTGCAGACGATTGCAAGCGTCAATGAAGGCATGTGGTACGCCAGATCCGCGGAATTTATGCAATTACCTCATTTGCATGTCCTGCGCTGGTTACGTGTGGTTGGTGATTCAATTTTCGCAATTGGAATCATCAGCTTGTTCATGTTTGTTTTCCACCTTTCTTTCAAAAAGAAAAGGGAAAACCCGGAAAATTCAATTTAATCCCGTGATATACCTTGTGCTTAAAAAATAATACCAAAGGAAGAATAATCTTATTTTTGGGCACTCTTTAATCTGATCAGAATCATGACCCTCATCCAATCGATAATCATCGCCATCATCGAAGGTATTACCGAATTTCTCCCCATATCCTCCACAGGCCACATGATCCTGGCTTCAAGCCTGATGAAAATCCATGATGATGATTTTGTCAAGACCTTCGAAATTTCCATACAGCTTGGCGCCATCATGGCTATCGTCCTGATGTACGTAAAACGGTTTTTCCAGGGAATCCCTATCTATCTAAAGCTGGGTATTGCATTCATTCCCACGGCAATAGCCGGGTTCCTTGCTTACCCTTACATCAAGGCCTATTTATTCAACCCGGTGGTCGTTGCCGTTTCCCTTATCGTCGGTGGGATTGTCCTGATCCTGATTGATAAAAAGGTCGTGAGCCGTAAAAGCGAAACAGATGTCCTGGAAAATATTAGCTATAAAAATGCATTTTTCATTGGCCTTATCCAGTGTTTTTCAATGATTCCCGGAGTGTCGAGGGCGGCTGCCACTATTATTGGCGGGGTATTTAACGGCCTCGATAAAAAGCAGGCCACCGAATTCTCCTTCCTACTGGCAGTGCCAACGATGTTCGCTGCAACACTTTACGATCTTTATAAGACGCCTGTCATATTTGACAACCATGAAAAACTCCTGCTCGCTATCGGCTTTGTCATTGCGATGATAACAGCATGGTTTGCCGTTAAGGTCTTCCTGAAAATCGTGGAGAATTACGGATTTAAGCATTTTGGGTATTACAGGATCGTGATCGGGGTGGTTTTCCTGGTTTTGTTCTTTACAGGAGTGATGGGGGAATTGGTTCCATAGTTCCAGGGTTCCAATGTTCCAGGGTTCCAGGGTTCCAGGGTTCCAAAGTTCCAGGGTTCCAAAGTTCCAGGGTTCCAGTGTTCCAATAGAAAAATCAAAAATATGTCACCGATAATATCCATGTTAAGAGGCATCAATGTCAGTGGGCAAAAGCTGATAAAGATGCCGGAACTCAGGTTGATGTACGAAAGCCTGGGTTTTAGCAACGTTTCGACATATATCCAGAGTGGAAATGTGATTTTCACTGCAGGCCAAGATGTCCCGGTAAAAGATCTGTCGTCTGAAATCGAAAATGCTATCTTAAAAAAATTCGGGTTCGATGTTCCGGTAATCCTTAGGACACTTGATGAGATGAAAGAAATTGTGCGTATCAATCCTTTCCAGGATGAAAACGGGCTTGTCCCGGATAAAATCTACGTGACTTTTCTCGAATTTGAGCCCCTATTAGAAATGATTGACAAGATCAATCCCTATGACTTTTTACCTGATAAATATAAGATCCTGGGCAAAGAAATTTACCTTAGCTGTTCATCAGGCTATGGTACCACCAAATTATCCAATACCTTTTTTGAAAACAAATTGAAGGTAAGGGCTACGACAAGAAACTGGAATACCGTGAATAAATTGATTGAACTCGCAGGTTAGTAGACTTTAAAAAACTTCCAGTATCTTTTCCTTCTTTCCCCTGAACTCGTATGTATCTCCCTCTTTCTTGCCGTCGATTGCATTATAGAAAGGAACCATGGCTGAAATCACGAAGTACTCCTCCCCTTCTGTGATAACTTTCCCGATACCAGCAGCTACGAATAAGCGCTGGGATTCAGTTATGACAACAGCACCAAAACGGACCTGGTAGTAAGTCTTGCTCATATCTATCCTCCTGAGGATATCGACCTGATCGTTGATCTTGAGCAATTGCTGCGCAAACATTTCCCTCTTGCTCATCATCTGGTTACGGTACGAATCGTAAAGATCTTTGGGAAGGCCATATTCCTCGGCACTGTCAGCCACTTCTTCCATTACCACTTTCAGGTTTTCCCTCACCTTGGTCTGCTGCTCAAAACAGGCATCAAGGATCTTTTGTTTCAGCTTCAAACGATCCATATCGTTTAATTTATAATTTTAAAAAATAAAAATCTTAACGTGCATCTTCACGGTAAGATTTACAGGAATAAAAATACATGGTAGAATTCTTTCACGAAAATACAATAATAAATTAAATATGGTATCCGAATCACAACCTTTTCTTGAACCTCAAAATTCCCAGGGCGTCCTCGAGTTATACCGGGTCGCTTATGAATATTGCCTGTTCGTTGAGAAAATATCCGAAAAAAACAAAGCGGACTTTTATGATTTCTTTCTTAAAATTGGCCCTTTGCTATACCTTAAAGGAAAGCTGTTACCCGAAATAGAGCCTGAATTCCCCGAGGCCAGTGAACGATTCGTCACAGAAGAGGAATACCAGGAAATATTTAATGCCTGCCGGAATTTAATAGCAGAAAATGATGAATTCTACCATGTAAATTATGAAGAATTCATTGAGTATGAAGCTGTCAAAGGCAGTCTTTCCGAGAACTTCACAGATATTTACCAGGACCTGAAAGATTTTATTCTTCTTTATAATAAAAACTCACAGGCGGCTAGGCAAAATGCAGTTCACGATTGTAAAGCCCTCTTTGAAACCCGCTGGGGGCCGAAAATACTCAGTAATATGAGGTATATCCATTATTTAGACAACATTTAGAACATCCGATCTTCACAATCAATCCAAATTTAAATACATTTGTCAGATGTTATCTGGATTGATTCTAAATAAATGAAGACGTTAAAAGAACTCAGGGAAGGCGAGAAAGGGCTTATCACAACGATCAGAGGGCAGGGAGAATTCCGGAAGAGGATCATTGAGATGGGTTTCGTTAAGGGAAAATGGGTGACCGTCATCAAAGCTGCACCCTTGCAAGACCCGGTGGAATACCGTATCCTGGATTCCAATGTATCCCTCAGGCTTGAAGAGGCTGCTTTAATAGACGTCTTACCGGAGCAGGAAGCCATTTTAAAAACGAATGGGAATGTATATAATGGTATTTCGGAATCTGATCCCAGCAATTCGAAAAAACAACGGAAACAGGGGCAGATCGCAGTAGCCCTTGTTGGAAACCCGAACTCCGGGAAAACCAGCCTATTCAATTTCGCCTCCCACTCACGCGAGCATGTTGGCAATTATGCCGGTGTGACCGTAGATTCTAAAACGGCCAGGATTGAAATGAAGGGCTACACCTTCCGGATCACCGATCTGCCTGGCACTTATTCACTTTCCTGCTATAGTCCCGAGGAGCTGTTTGTCAGGGACCATCTTGCTAAATCAGCCCCTGACGTAGTAATCAATGTAGTTGATGCATCAAACCTCGAACGGAACCTGTACCTCACTACTCAACTCATCGATATGGGTGTAAAAGTAGTCGTAGCGCTGAATATGTTCGATGAAATGAAGATCAAGGGGGATGAATTTGACTACCAGACCCTGGGTAAAATGACCGGGATCCCGTTTGTACCTACTGTTGCTTCCAAAGGAAAAGGCCTCCCTGACCTTTTTGATAAGATCATTGAAATCCATGAAGGAAAAGATCCGCAATCCCGGAATGTGAAGATCAATTACGGGATGGAACTCGAGTATTCTATAGAGAAGCTGAAAAATATTATCCCGGTCCATGCCGAAGAAAAAAGCGGCGTACCACGCAGGCATCTGGCACTTAAACTGCTCGAGAAAGACAGGCATACGTTTGACTTTACCGAAGGATTACCCGAAGCAGAAGGAATCATAAAAGTGGTAATGTTCGAGATCCAGAGGCTGGAGAATTTTTACAGGGAAGATACCGAAAGCCTTATCGCCGGCGCGCGATATGGTTTCATCGAAGGGGCATTGAAAGAGACTTTCCGTCCTGCCAGGATTTCGGTCAGGTCGATGACGCGTAAGATTGATACCTTCCTGACAGGCAAATTTATCGGTTACCCTATCTTCGTTATCCTGATGTGGCTGATGTTCCAGGCCACTTTTATCATCGGCGATTACCCGGTAATTGGGATTGAAAAACTTGTCGGATGGATTGGCCAGCTTATGGATCATGTGATTCCCACTGGCATTGTGAACGACCTGGTGATCGATGGTATTATCGGTGGTGTTGGCGGGGTGATCGTATTCCTGCCCAACATCCTTATCCTGTTCCTTTTCATTTCCCTGATGGAAGATACGGGTTATATGGCCAGGGTGGCATTTATTGTCGATAAGCTTATGCATAAGATCGGCCTGCATGGGAAATCATTCATCCCCTTGCTGATGGGCTTTGGCTGTAATGTGCCAGCCATCATGGCTACCCGTACCATCGAAAATAAAAATGACAGGCTGGTCACCATGCTCATCATTCCGTTTATGTCGTGCAGTGCGCGTTACCCTGTCTATATCCTTTTGATCAGCGCCTTCTTTGTTAGTTTTAAAGGATCTATCCTTTTTCTGCTCTACCTGATCGGGATCTCCCTGGCGGCAATTGTGGCATTCCTGATGAAAAAGACCCTGTTCAAGGCAAAAGAGTTTCCCTTTGTTATGGAATTGCCTCCTTACAGGATGCCCACTGTAAAAGCCATCCTGAAGCACACCTGGTTTAAAGGCGTCATGTACCTGAAAAAGATGGGCACCATCATCCTTGTGGCTTCTGTCATTATCTGGGCATTAGGTTACTTTCCGCGCAATAATGAACGAAATGCTTACTATCAAGGGCAGATCGCAGCCACTACAGACCCTGGCCAGGTGCATCACCTTAAAATTGCCATGATCAGCGAGCAGCAGGAGCAATCCTATATCGGAAGGATCGGCAAATTTATTGAACCCGCTATCCAGCCGCTGGGTTTTGATTGGCGCATGGGAGTGAGCCTTGTCGCCGGTTCAGCAGCCAAAGAAGTGGTTGTAAGTACAATGGGGGTCCTTTACCAGACGGATGATGAAACTGGGGTCAGCGGCCTCGCTACGAAATTGCAGGATTCTGTCTATGCGTCGGGTCCGAAAAAAGGGGAAAAGGTCTATTCGAAGCTGGTTGCTTTTTCCTTCATGATATTTATCCTGATCTATTTCCCCTGCATAGCAGTGATTGCCGCACTGAAAAAAGAATCGGGGAAATGGAAATGGCCGGCCTTCGTTGCAGTGTACACCACAGTGCTGGCCTGGCTCGCATCGTTCACGGTCTACCAGGTTGGCAGCCTACTCTAAGCTATCCAGCCTGTTCAGGCCTTGGATTGATCTCTCATAGTTCGGGACAAGCTCAAGGGATTTAAGATAATCTTTCCTGGCGTTTATATAATCTCCCATCAACTCGTAACTATAACCCCGGTTGAAATAGGCATCAATATAAGCCGGATCCAGGCTGATGGCCTTAGAGAAATAGCTGACCGCCTTTTGAAAATCATTATTATAAACAAGGTTCACATAACCAAGATTATAGTAAGCTTCTTTATAATCCGGCGAAATCGTCAGCAGCTTTTCATAAGTCTCCACCGCTTTCGGAATATTTTCCTGTTCCTGGTAGAACATGCCCAACAGGTAGTAACCCTCGGTCCTGTTGGGTTCGATCTTTGTGGCAGTCTGCAGGTAACCTGCGGCTAAGGGATTTTTCTGTGTCGAATAAAGGATACCCAGTTCAATGTAAGCCTCGTAATATGCCTGGTCCTGGTCGGCTGCTGCTTCAAAATTCTTTATCGCCAGTGTGGTGTCCCCGAGCTCCATATAAGCATATCCCCTGATGAAATGGGCCACCGGGTTGATCAAATCCAGATCGAGCGCCCTTTTGGAATATTCAAAAGTTTTTTCGTAATCTTTCAGTATCAGGTACACTTCTGCCAGCTTCAGCAAGGCATCATTGTTGGATGGCTTCAGTTCCTCGGCCTTTTTCAGCGCATCCAGGCAGTTCGGGATCCGGCCCATTGCAAGGTAAATATCGGCCAGTGCCACAAAATAATCAGAGTTTTCCCGGTCAAGCTGGATGGCTTTGTTGATGTCAGCCAGGGCTTTGTTGATTTCTTTCAGGTCGATATACAATTTCGAGCGGAGATAATAGGCGTCCGGATCAAGCGAGTCAGAACCAATCCTCTCCGTTAGTTGAGCCAGTTCACTGTTCACCGGCACCTTCTGGGCCTGCTCACCCGGCATATTCTTTTCACCGGCATTCCGGCAGGAAACCAGGATACCCAATGTCAAAATGAGTACCAGACAAAAGTGAAAGCTGCATTTCATGAAGCATGGACCGTATTTAGTTTGCAACAGGATGTTCCGGCTTGAGCAGCTTTTCCCTGATTTTCACTTCCAGCTCATCTGCTAATTCAGGGTTGTCAATAAGGAGCTTTTTGACGGCATCCCTTCCCTGTCCCAGTTTGGTTTCGCCGTAGCTGAACCAGGAACCGCTCTTTTTAATGATCCCGAAGTCGGACCCCAGGTCGATGATCTCCCCAACCTTGGAGATTCCCAGCCCGTACATAATGTCAAATTCTGCTTTTTTGAACGGGGGAGCTACCTTATTTTTCACGACTTTAACCTTAACGCGGTTACCGGTACTCTCCTCCCCTTCCTTGATCTGGTTGACCTTGCGGATATCAAGCCTGACCGAGGCATAGAACTTCAATGCGTTTCCACCGGTAGTTGTTTCAGGATTACCGAACATGATACCGATCTTTTCCCTTAACTGGTTGATGAAAATGCAGCACGAGCCTGTCCTGCCAATATTGGCAGTCAGTTTCCTGAGCGCTTGCGACATAAGCCTGGCTTGCAGTCCCATCTTGGAATCGCCCATTTCACCTTCAATCTCACTCTTTGGGGTTAAGGCAGCGACAGAGTCAATTACGATAATGTCTATAGCTCCAGACCGGATCAGGTTATCCACGATCTCCAGCGCCTGCTCTCCATGGTCAGGCTGTGAGATCAGCAGGTTATCGATATCGATACCCAGCTTTTCCGCATAAAACCTGTCGAAAGCGTGCTCGGCATCGATGAATGCCGCAATCCCGCCAAGTTTCTGGGCTTCCGCGATGGCATGAAGTGCCAGGGTGGTTTTACCGCTTGATTCCGGCCCGTAAATCTCGATCACCCTTCCCCGTGGAAAGCCCCCCACTCCAAGCGCAACATCCAATCCGATAGATCCCGTAGGGATCGCAGGGACATTTTCAGCCGGCGTATCACCCAGCTTCATGATCGTACCTTTTCCATACTGCTTTTCGATATTGCCCAGGGTCATTTCCAGGGCTTTCATCTTATCCTTCCTGTTCTGATCAATATTGTTCTCTCCGGCCATAATAAAAGATTTTAAGATTATTAATTATTTTAATTCCGACAGGATCTGGTTCGTATGATCCTTCGTATCAACTTTTTCAATTATGTTAAGTATATGACCATCCTCCGAAATCACAAATGTGGTCCGGATGATGCCATCAAATTCCCTTCCCATAAATTTCTTTCTTCCCCATACCCCGTAATCATTAAGGATTTCCTTTTCCGTATCAGGGATCAGCGGGAATGGCAGCGAATATTTATCCGTGAATTTAGCGTGTGATTTTGCACTATCGGCACTCACACCAATGATTTTATATCCCTTTTCAATAAGATTGGAATAATTATCCCGAAGGTTACAGGCTTCTGCCGTGCAACCAGGCGTATCATCCTTCGGATAAAAATAAAGGATTACCTTACTGCCTTTAAATTCTTCGAGGGAAATACGGTTTCCTTTATGATCCAAAGCATTGATAGCAGGGGCTTTATCTCCAGCTTTAAGTTTCATGTTTCTGCAGTTAAAAGGGTTAAACAAAAATATTCTTTTTCAGCAAGCGGGTTAGAAAAGCAGCTATTTAGTTTTCAACGGTTACCAACATCAGAACATCTGTTTAAGCCATTTTGTTTTTATTGTTTTTCCCAAAATATTTACAATATTCACTCAATCCGCATTCCCCGCACTTGGGTTTCCTTGCCTGGCAGATATACCGTCCATGCAGGATCAGCCAGTGGTGCGCTATAGGGATCTTATCCTCCGGGATATGCCTGATAAGCTGCAGTTCGGTTTGCAGGGGTGTCTTCGCCCCTTCTGTCAGGCCCAGCCTGGCTGCCACCCGGTGGACATGCGTATCAACCGCCATTTTTGGCTGCCTGAATACCACCGAAGCAATGACATTAGCGGTTTTACGGCCGACACCCGGCAGTTTCTGCAATTCATCAACATCCGGGGGGATTTCCCCGCCGAATTTCTCCACCACCATTCCTGCCATCCCGATAAGATGGCTGGTTTTATTGTTCGGGTAAGAACAGCTTTTAATCAATTCAAAGACCTCTTCAGGCTTTGCAACTGCCAGCATTTCGACAGTTGTAAACTTCCTGAAAAATGGCGGAGTGATCATGTTGACCCTTTTATCTGTGCATTGAGCCGAAAGGATCACCGAAACCAACAATTCATAAGGACTTGAATAATCCAGTTCAGTTTCAGCAACCGGCTGATTTACTGTAAAATACTCCAGAATTTTGCTGAAACGCTCAGATCTTCTCATCCAGATACAATAGTTAATCCGGTTTTTTCAAAAATATACCCGGTCGGTTAAAAAAATATTTTTCAGCTAGAAAAATAATTCACGCAAAGGCCACAAAATGAAAGAGTAAGATCGCAAAGGAATGTATTGGCATTCCATGTTTTGCGAGCTTTATTTTCAATTCGTATTCTTTGCGTGAAATTAAGCAGAAAATTAATTTGCCAGTTGATAAACTGTACCTGCTAACTGTGTCTTCAGGACGTTCAATGCGCTTGAATACCTTAAAATGTTCTGAATGGTTAAATTGCTTGGACCATCCGTGCGGTGGATATTCTCCGATCCACGGTGCTCTAAGAAGCGGGTTTCCTGGAGATAGTTTTGTAAATCAAGAAGTGTAAAGGTTTTTTCCATAGGCTACATACGATGTTTTAAGTCATACATAGCAAACGGATTAATCCCTGCTAATATTTTATCTTTTGAAAAATATTTACAAAAAATCAGGCAGTGAGGACAAGGTTTTTATCCTTAATGATTTTCCTGAGATTGATCAATGCATACCTCATCCTTCCGAGTGCCGTATTGATGCTGACATCAGTGGCATCAGCAATCTCCTTGAAGCTCATATTCGAATAATGCCTCATGACAAGCACTTCCTTCTGCTCTTCCGGCAGGAGTTCGATCAGGCTGCGGACATCATCATAGATCTGGTCAGTGATGATCTGTTCTTCTATGGAAGGATCAGTGATCCTAACCATGTCGAAAATATCATAATCATCATTGGAGTTGCTGATGACAGGCAACCTTTTGGCACGCCTGAAATGGTCGATGATCAGGTTATGGGCGATCCGCATCACCCATTGGATGAATTTTCCTTCTTCTTTGTATGATCCGGAACGGATCGTGTTGATTACTTTGATGAAGGTGTCCTGGAAAATATCGTCAGCCAGTTGATCGTCTTTAACGACCATAAGGATATAAGCATAAACTTTGCGCTTGTGACGATAGATCAGTTTTTCCAGACTCTTCTCATTACCGCTTAAATATTTACCAATTAGCTCTTTATCGCTAATGATGGCAGCTTTCATGGTGCCTCCTTTTTTTAGGTGAATAATGCTAAAAAAGGGTAAATATTAAGTCGATAAGGGTCCTCCTATTAGGTTAGATGAAACAAAATTTCAAGAAAAATTTCGTATTTTGAAACACGAAAGTAGTGCAAATATAGAGAATAAAAACAAAAATGCAAGTGATTTATCATAATTTTGCAATTTTTCTAAAAATAAGCATTAACTCTCTTCCATGTCGGGCAACGATTTCAGCCAATTTGACGCCAAAAAGCATATCCTTGTAAAAGGTGCATCTGTTAACAACCTGAAAAACATAGACGTTGCAATTCCCAGGAACAGGCTTGTAGTGGTAACCGGCCTGTCAGGCTCAGGAAAATCTTCACTTGCATTTGATACTCTTTATGCCGACGGACAGAGGCGTTACGTGGAAAGCCTGAGTGCTTACGCCCGCCAGTTTATGGGCAGGATGAGCAAGCCAAAGGTGGAATACATCAAAGGGATATCCCCGGCAATAGCCATCGAGCAGAAGGTCAATACGCGTAATCCACGGTCCACCGTCGCTACATCGACCGAAATTTACGATTATATCAAGCTGCTTTTTGCAAGGATCGGGAAGACCTATTCGCCTGTATCAGGAGATCTTGTCAGGCGAAATACGGTGACAGACGCCACTGATTTTATTCTGTCGCAAGCTGAAGGGACGAGGGTTACAGTTACCTGCCCCCTGGTTAGAAAAGAAGGGAGGGGCCTCCAGACTGAACTTACGTTACTCCTGCAGCAGGGATTCAGCCGGCTGGTGTATAAAAACGAGCTGGTCAGGATCGATGAAGCAATAGAATCGGGTAATGTACAGGATGATAAAAGCCTTAAGATCCTTATCGACCGCTTTGCCACCAACAGCCAGGATGACGAACTCCCTGCGCGGATTGGCGATTCGGTGCAGACGGCTTTTTATGAAGGAAATGGAATCTGCCATGTTGAATTTGAAAAAGATGGCAAAACCAGCCAGAAAAAATTCTCCAACTCCTTTGAGCTTGACGGGATCATCTTTGAAGAGCCTTCCGTTAACCTATTCAGTTTTAATAATCCCTACGGGGCCTGTAAAAGATGCGAAGGGTTCGGAAGCATCATCGGCATTGACGAAGACCTTGTAGTGCCAAACAAAGGGCTTTCCATTTTTGAAGAGGCGATTGCCTGCTGGAAAGGGGAAAAAATGGGGGAATGGAGAGAAATGCTTGTGTTGAATGCCTATAAATTCGATTTTCCCATCCACAGGCCATTTTATGAATTAACGGATGAACAGAGGCAGTTGCTCTGGACCGGCAACCAGTATTTTCACGGGCTGGATGAGTTTTTCAGGTTTGTGGAGGAACAGGCTTATAAGATCCAGTATCGCGTTATGCTTTCACGATACCGGGGAAAAACCGTCTGCCCCGAATGTCTTGGTACCCGTCTAAGGAAAGATGCGAATTACGTAAAAATCGACGGCAAATCGGTGAGCGAGATCCTGCTGATGCCTGTTACCAAAGGGCTGGAGTTCTTTAAAAAGATAAAATTGTCTGAGCATGACCAGAAAGTAGCACAGCGTTTACTTACTGAAATCAATACACGCCTGCAGTTCCTGGAAGATGTCGGCCTTGGTTATTTGTCACTGAACCGGCAGTCATCGACATTATCCGGCGGCGAATCGCAGCGAATCAACCTTGCCACTTCGCTTGGCAGCAGCCTGGTAGGCTCGATGTACATCCTTGACGAGCCGAGCATAGGTCTGCACCCGCGCGATACGCAAAGACTGATCAGGGTGCTGATGAACCTCCGAAACCTTGGTAACAGCGTGATCGTAGTTGAACATGATGAAGAGATCATCCGTTCTTCGGATTATATCATCGATATCGGCCCGCTTGCAGGAAACCAGGGCGGCGAGGTTGTTTTCGCCGGGACTTTCAGTGAAATGGAAGAGCAGAGCAACACCCTCACTGCGAAATATATCTCGAGGGAAATGGAAATCCCTCTCCCGTCAAGAAGAAGGAAATGGAAAGATTATATTGAGATCCTTGGCGCGCGGGAAAATAACCTGAAGGGATTCGATGTGAAATTCCCGCTGCAGGTGCTCACCGTGATCACCGGGGTCAGCGGCTCGGGAAAGTCATCCCTGGTAAGGAACATCCTCTATCCTGCCTTAAAAAAAATACAAGGGGGAAACAATGATAAGACAGGCCGGTTTGGCCGTCTTACCGGCGATATTAACCGTATTTCACTGGTTGAATTTGTCGACCAGAACCCGATAGGGCGCTCTTCCCGGTCAAACCCGGCTACTTACCTGAAAGCATGGGACGATATCCGCAACCTGTATTCCGACCTGCAGATGTCGAAAGTAAGGGGCTATAAACCGGGCTATTTCTCGTTCAATATACCGGGCGGGCGCTGCGAGGAATGTGAAGGCGAAGGGATCGTCAGGATCGAAATGCAGTTCATGGCCGACCTAAGCCTGACCTGCGAAGCCTGCGGCGGTAAGCGTTTCAAGGAAGAACTGCTTGATGTGAAATTCATGGAAAAGAGCATCGTCGATATCCTTGAGATGACGGTGGTCCAGGCGATAGACTTTTTCTCCCGGGCCAATACCCACATTTCAACCTGTAAACGGATCGTTGAAAAGCTGAAACCGCTGAATGATGTGGGACTTGGCTACCTGCAACTGGGACAGTCGTCGAGTACGCTCAGCGGTGGTGAGGCGCAGCGCATCAAGCTGGCTTATTTCCTCACCAAAGGCGGCAACCAGTCGCCCACCCTCTTCATCTTTGATGAACCCACAACCGGGCTGCATTTTCATGATATCCGCAAGCTGATGGATGCCTTCGACGCCCTCATCGAGACCGGTCATTCCATTATCGTAATTGAGCATAACCAGGAAGTGATCAAGTGCGCCGACTGGCTGATCGACCTTGGACCTGAAGGCGGCGAAGCGGGCGGGTATATCGTTTTTGAAGGCATCCCCGAAGACCTGGTGAAGATTGAAAGATCGTTTACCGGGAAGTATTTGAAAGAGAAGCTCAAATGATTTATCCCAGCCTCTGCCTCACAACCTCGAACAGCAGAACCCCGGCAGCAACAGATACATTAAGCGAAGAAATTTCCCCCTGCATCGGGATCATCACCATCTGGTCGCAGATTCTCAGCAAATCCGGCGAGATGCCGCTTTCTTCCGAACCCATGATGATAGCTACCGGCCCGGAATAGTCTCCTTTAAAACAGTTTTCTTTAGCATGCTCAGTAGCTGCAACCAGGCCAATGCCACTTTCACTGAGGTATTTAGCGGTGGTTTTCAGTGATTTTTCCCGGCAGACAGGTATCCGCAGCAATGCGCCGGCGGATGTCCTGACGGCTTCTTCGTTGATCTGGGCACTGCCCTGCATCGGGATGATGATGCCATGGACCCCTGCACATTCGGCTGTCCGGCTGATGGCGCCGAAGTTGCGTACGTCGGTGATCCCGTCGAGGATCAGGAACAGCGGGTTCTGGCCTTCTTCGAAAACCATCTGTACCAGGTTTTCCAGGGTCTGGTAGCTGATCTGCGAGACCATGGCGATCACACCCTGGTGGTTTTTGCGGGTGATGCGGTCGAGCTTTTCCTGCGGTACAAACTGGAACGGGATCTGGTATTCTTTGGCCAGTTGAAGCAATTCGGCGGAAAAAGCACCTTGCAGTCCTTTTTTGAAGAATATCCTGTCGATTTCCTTGCCGCTCTTTATCGCTTCCGTCACAGGATGCAGGCCGTATATGAAGTTCTCTTTTTCCATGCTTTTCGATGTTACTTTCCGAATTTCTAATTTCTAATTTCTAATTTCTATCACCCTACCGCCTCCAGCTCTGCACCGTCACAAACCACGGCTCTTTAAGGGTCGGTGAGCGCAACAGCAGAAAATCATTATCCGTAAAATGATTATTTACCTTAACGAAAGTAAACCGCAACGAGCTTCGGTTCTGCGGTTCACCATAGATCCATTCTTCGGTATCTTTTCCCCGGTAAACAAAATCAGGCCTTCCAAAAATGATATAGATCAGGCCGCGGTCAGTTTTCCAACCTTCAACGTAAGAAGTAAAATACTCGTTGGCTTCCTCTACGTTCGAATAATATTTCTGGATAAGGACTTTTGCCCTGTCAGGGGTCCGGGCCGTATTAAGCCAGAAATTATCGACGGCAGCTTTGCTGTTGCTGTCGACAAACAGGGTATCATATTCCTTTTTCGTGGTGATATACCGCAATGGATACCTAAGATCATCGGCGGTGACCAGTTCGGGAAACCCATCATGAAAGTTAAATATCGTCAGTCCTTCCCTGGAAACCGTATCTTTCCTGAAATGAAAAAAACCGGGCCTGTCAATGGTAAACCAATCGGTTTCGCCATTATAGACAGGTAACAGGAATAAACTGTCAGGCCTGTATTCAAAAACCGGCTCGCGGTCTTCGGTATATGGCGGCCTGGCAACCGGGAACTCCCTTTTATAATAATTTACAAAGAGATGTGTAAGCGAAGGCTGGTCGGTAACAATTTTAAAAGGTTCGCCTGCCGGGATGTAGTTGCTGAAAACCAGGCCCTGGTTCCGGTTCAGGACAAAAAAGTTCTGCCTGCCATAAACAGAAGTCTTTTTAACCTCAACATACTTTACCGAAGCCGACTGCCTGTTAAAATCGAACAAGGTGACCTCCAGCAGGTAATTCGCAGGGGCTTTGACTTTGATATCAAATGAATGGACAAAGCCTGAATTCTTGCCGTAATTCAGTGAATCTCCCGAAACAAGGGTTGCAGTCTGCAGGATATCTTTTGATTCATAATCGCTGGTAAGCTTGTAGCTAAGCCGGTAAGAACAGGCATAAAGGCCTGAATACGGGTCTTTCTCGTAAAGAAGGTCGCCATAAATTACTTCAACGAACAAAGTTGAAGTTGAATCCGAGGTATGATAGACCCAGCTGTCGAGATCGGCAAACTGACGGTCCTTCTGGTAAAGCGATACAAGGTTATACAGGCTGACTTTCGCAGGTGCCTTGCAGGCTGAGGCGAAAATCAGTAAAACTATAAGGTGCAGCAGTATTTTAAGATGCCAGTTCCTCATCTTCTGGAAGCAATTTATCTCCTAATGATTTCTCCGTTTTAATTCCAAGTTTTTTAAGCAATTCGGTTTGCCTCACAAGGTTACCTTTTCCGCTCACCAGCTTTTTATGGGCATCCTGGTAGGTATTCTGCAATGAATTGATCTGCCCCCCTATCTTCTCCAGGTCGTTTACAAAGTTCACGAACTTGTCGTACAGGCTCCCGCCCTGACGTGCGATCTCCATGGCATTCTGCGTCTGCTTCTCATGCTTCCAGATCGATTCCACCGTCTTTAATGTTGCCAAAAGGGTCGTCGGGCTGACCATCACAATACGTCTTTGCCAGGCATAGTTGAAAAGCTCGACGTCATACTGGATAGCAAGGCTGAATGCCGATTCCAGCGGCATGAAAAGCAGCACGAAATCCGGGGAATCGAGGGTGACTGCATCCATATAGCTTTTTTCACTCAGTCCCCTGATGTGCTCCCTGACTGAATCGACGTGCGCTTTCTGCCAGCGGTCCTTTTCGGTGTCGTCAGGGCTGTTGATATATCGGTCATAAGCAATGAGCGAGACCTTGGAGTCGATGATAATGTGCTTGTTTTCAGGAAGGCGGATCACCACATCGGGCCTTAGAATAGTCCCGTCTTCAGAGCGGTCGGTGAATTGGGTAAAATATTCCTTGCCCTTCTCCAACCCTGATTGCTCAAGGATGCGGTCAAGGATCATTTCACCCCAGTTCCCCATCTTTTTGGAATCGGATTTCAGCGCTTTGGTCAGGTTATTCGCTTCTTCGCTGATCTTCGTGTTTAATTTGTGAAGACTTTCAATAGCATCCAGAAGCTGGGTTTGTTCCACAAGTCCCTTCTGGTAAGTATCATCGACCTTCTTTTCAAACTTGTCGATCTTTTCTTTTAAAGGAAGAAGGATATCACCGATATTCTTGAGGTTCAGACTGGTGAACTCCCTTGAATTTTCTTTGAGGATTTTATTGGCGATATTTTCGAATTCGGAAGTGAATTTCTTCTGAAGGTCTTCCAGGTCTTTTTTTTGCGTGCTTAATTTTTCTTCAAGATTTTTAAAATCGGCATCCTGCCTGGCAAGGGAAATGGCCAGCTGATCCTTGGTTTTTCTTTCTGAAAATATTTCTTCATTTAACTTATTGCTCTCATTCTGGAAGGCAGCCAATCTTTCCTGCATAACACCCGCCTCTTTATCCAGTTTCAAAATCTGGTCGCTGAGCAACGATTTCTGCTTTCTTTCCAGGCTTTTCATGATCAATACGGTAACCAGTACCCCACCCAGAAATGATAAAACTATATACAGGATCAACATTGGAAATTTTTTGATAAAGTTAAATAAATAGGCTTGTATAGGCTTATTAATACGAGTAAATTTGGCTATATTTACAATCTAACTTCAATGGAGTGAAAAAGCCTGCTCTTTTTATTTCGGTCATATTGTCCCTTTGCTTATATGTCCTTCAGACCTCATATTCGCAGAGTTATGCACCTGCAATGACATACGGCGAATCAAAGCTGATCCCCGATTTTCTTTGCTCAGAAGTCACCTATCCTGAAATGGCAATAGAAAATGGCATTGAAGGTGAAGTGGTCATTGCTTTTACTGTTGAAAAAGACGGTACGGTAAGCAAAGCGAAGATATCACAATCTGTGAGCCCTGAAGTGGATGCTGAGGCACTGCGGCTTTTCCGGATGCTGCTGTGGGAACCTGCCGTAAGTATGGGCCAGCCAGTGGTTTCGGAAAACCTTTATACTATTGATTTCAATATTAAAAAATACAACAAGCATTGCAAACAACGCGGCTACGTTGCAACAGATTATCCTTTCCAGCCTGTTGACAGCTCGAATTTCGTTTTTGGTTACCCGGCAACAGAAAAGAAGCCTTATGCCGTTTTTGAAGAGAAAGGAATGACAGTGGGCGCCTTTATTGCTAAAAATATCAAGTACCCGGAATCTGCTTACAGGCAAAACCTTTCAGGAAAAGTCGGGCTGAGGTTTGTGGTCGAGCCAACAGGAAGGGTTTCCAATATCAAAGCGCTTGAGCCCGTCGGGGGCGGATGCACGCAGGAAGCTATCCGGCTGCTTCAGATGCTCCGCTGGATGCCGGGGATTAAAAACGGCATGGCGGTCAGGACTTTCATGAATATCGATATTGAATTCAAATTGCCGGAAGATTCCGACATGAACATGTTTGAAAACGGATCGATGAATTCAAACTGAGCTTATCTAAGCCTGTCGGCAGAGCGCACAAGCTTTTCATCCTTCATGATCGAGCGGTTTGCCAGGATAAGGAAAACCAGGGAAACCAGCGTAAAGTAGATCCCTGTCTCGTCAAGGTAATCAGGGGAAGCTGCCAGGTTGGTTTCAATAATACTGGCATAAACAAAGAAAATAAGGGCTATAAGCACAATTTGCAACAGGATTGCTAAACGAACGACCTTCATCTGGGTACTCCTGTTTTTAAAAAGGAAAATACTTCCTATTGCCATGGCACCTACGAGGATATTGAGCAATAACAACGGGAATGTTGTCATAAATGAAAACATGGAAGCCTCGCCCGGGACCATATTCACCAGGCCATATACATAAAATTTGTAAGTTGCTGTCGTGGAGTATATCCCTGCCAGGGGGAAAAAGAAGAGGATGACTGTTGCAAGAAAAGCAAGGAACAAAAAGACGGATTGTATTCGCTGAAGCATTGGAATCTTGATTAATAATTTACATTTTACAATTTACTTTTTACAATTTAAAATCTGGAACATTGGAACCCTGGAACGCTGGAACCCTGAACCTGGAATTTGGAATTTGGAATTAATTTCAGGTGCAAATATAAAAACTAAAAACAAATGACCCGTTAGTCAAAAGCTTCTTAATTTTGCGCCTGACGAATGATAGTGTTCACATAGGCTGACCTTATTTTCATGTATCCCCGGCTAAGCGATTTAATCAACGGCATTTTTGGTATCGAATTAATGATGCCGATCCAGACCTATGGCTTTTTTGTTGCGCTGGCTTTCATGTTTGGAGGGCTTATTGTCTATCTTGAATTAAAAAGAAAAGAAAAAGAGAATATCTTATTTCCTGTCGAAAAGTCCCGGATAAAAGGAAAGCCAGTCTCTGCCTGGGATTTGATCATTAATGGCCTGATCGGCTTTATTTTAGGATACAAATTCATTGATGCAATAGCTAATTACCCTGAGTTTGCTGCAAACCCTCAGAAATTCGTATTCTCAGCCGACGGAAGCTGGTGGGGAGGGATTGTACTGGCTGTACTGGTCGTTTCGCTTACCTGGTACGACCGTAAAAGAAAAAGCCTGCCGGTACCGGTCGAAGTTGCAGAATTGATCCATCCCAGGCAGCTGACGGGAAATATCATCCTTATGGCCGCCATTTTCGGCATCATCGGATCAAAGCTTTTCGATGTGATAGAGCATCTCGACGAACTCCTGAAAGATCCTATCCACACCCTGTTTTCCTTCAGCGGGCTTGCTTTCTACGGTGGGCTTATCACGGCGGCATTTGCCGTTGGAATTTATGCTGAAAGGCATAAAATACCCTGGCCGGTCATTGGGGATGTTGTGGCCCCTGCACTGATCCTTGCTTACGGAATAGGAAGGATCGGGTGCCAGTTGTCCGGTGACGGCTGCTGGGGGATTGTGAACCCCGACCCGAAGCCGGAATGGCTGTCATTCCTGCCCGACTGGGCCTGGGCATTCAATTACCCGCACAATGTAATCAATGAAGGGATACGCATTCCTGGCTGTGACGGCTCCAACTGCCATATGCTCGGCCAGCCGGTCTTCCCTACGCCGCTTTATGAAACGACACTGGCTTTCCTGTTTTTTGGCCTGTTGTGGTTTTTAAGAAAAAGGTTCAGGATACATGGTTACCTTTTTTCAACTTATTTCATACTTAACGGGACTGAAAGGCTGTTTATCGAGCAGTTGCGTGTGAATATCCGTTATGACTTTTTAGGGATGAATGTTACTCAGGCATCGATTATTGCGGTTTTGCTGATTATAACAGGTATTGCCGGATTTTTCTTTTTTAAAAATTTACCACGAAGGCGCACCAAGGGTTTTCACAAAGGCGCACAAAGAATTATCGAATAGAATTTAACTACTTCGTGTTACTTTGTGAAAATCCTTCGCGCGACTTTGTGGTTAAGAAACCAAATTATGAATCTTGAAAAAATAACAAACCAGGTAGTCCAGCTTTGCCTGCAGGATGGCGCCTATATCCGGCAGCAACTGGAACTGCTCCGGGCCAAAGATATCGAACTGAAGGACGATCACAACTTCGTTACTTATGTCGATCGTACCTCGGAAGAAAGGCTGGTGGAAGAACTTTCCCGTATCCTGCCGGGCAGTGGCTTTATCGCTGAAGAGAACGATTATGGCCAATCGGATGCTGAACTGAAATGGGTCATCGATCCGTTGGATGGGACGACCAATTTTGTCCATGGGGTGCCACTTTTTGCCATCAGCATTGCACTGATGGAAGGGGATAAAGTTATCGCCGGCGTTGTGCACGAAGTAAACCGTAGCGAAAGCTTTTATTCATGGAAAGGTGGCAAGGCTTACGTAAACGGGAAAGAGATAAGGGTATCATCTGCAAAAACATTGAAGGACAGCCTGCTGGTAACCGGTTTCCCTTATGTCCGTGATCAGATCCTGGATCAATACATCGAACTATTTAAAGAATATATCCGGAGGTCGCAGGATATGCGCAGGCTCGGTTCAGCCGCTACCGACCTGGCCTACGTAGCTGCCGGCCGGTTTGAAGGATTTTATGAGATCAGCCTGAATGCCTGGGATGTAGCGGCAGGCTCATTCCTTGTTCAACAGGCAGGCGGCATTGTGACTGATTTTCAGGGTGGGGTTGATTTTATTTTCGGAAGGTCGCTCATTTCAAGCAATGGATTTATTCACCGTGAAATGCTTGCCGTGGCGAAGGAATTTTATTTAATTAATAATTACTGATCACCGCAAAGGCACAGAGGCGAGAAGTTTCTCCGTGTCTCCACGCCTCTGCGGTAAAATTGAAATCAATCCGAAAAAACATTACTTTTAGAATAAATTAATGAAGATGATTTTTAGAAAGATAATAATCCCTTTTTGTTTACTGATCATGTTGATGTTATATATTTCGTCATCATTTTCACAAGATAATCAAGAAAAAAAACTCATCTACAAATTCGACATTAAAAAGGAGATTGCTCCCCCGGTCTGGCACACGACCAGGCTGGCCCTTGAGGAAGCAGTGCTGAAAGGGGCAGATATCATCCTGATCGAGATGAGCACTTACGGAGGCTTGCTCGAATCGGCAGATTCAATCCGGACAAAGATCCTGGACTCCCCTATCCCCGTTTTCGTTTTCATCAACCATAACGCCGCTTCTGCCGGGGCCTTGATTGCGATTGCCTGCGACAGTATATACATGACCACCGGTTCATCAATCGGTGCCGCTACGGTGGTTGACCAGGAAGGAAAAGTGGTACCCGACAAATACCAGTCGTACATGCGTGCCATGATGCGTTCAACGGCGGAAGCAAATGGCAGGGACCCGAACATCGCCCAGGCCATGGTAGATCCAAGGATCGAAATTGAGGGTGTGATCGATTCCGGCAGCGTACTGACCTTCACGGCTTCGGAAGCTGTGAAAAACGGTTATTGTGAAGGGATCGCCGAAGATACCGAAGAAGTATTAAAGCTGGCCGGGATCGAAGAATATGAGATCATAGAGCAGGAACTCACCGCAATGGACAAAATCATAAGTTTCCTGATCAATCCTGTCGTCAGCGGGATTTTGATCATGGTGATAGTAGGCGGTATTTATTTCGAACTGCAGGCGCCAGGTATCGGCTTACCTTCCATTGCAGCCATCCTCGCAGCGCTGTTGTATTTTGCTCCGCTCTATCTCGAAGGCCTGGCCGATCACTGGGAAATACTGGTATTTGTCGTTGGATTAATCCTGATCCTTGTTGAAATATTTGCTATCCCGGGATTCGGGGTCGCCGGGATCAGCGGAATATTCCTCGTCATTGCAGGTCTAACATTAAGTCTGATCGACAATGTGGGTTTCAATTTCAGGCCGGTGGATTTCAACAAGCTAATTTCCTCATTTTTCCTTGTGATCATTTCGATCTTTATATCAATCGTCGGATCATATTATCTCACCAAATCCCTGTTCAGCCGCAACCGGTTGTTCGGTTCGCTGGCGCTTGAAACCGTTCAAAGCTCTGAAGACGGATTCACAACCTCCGACAGCAGGTACAGGGAAATGGTCGGAAGAAAAGGTATTGCCCAAACCATACTCCGTCCTGCCGGTAAAGTGATGATCAGTGATGAATCATTTGATGCAACAGCAATTACCGGTTACATCGAAAAAGGAGATGAAATTGAGGTTGTACGTTATGAAACCACTCAGTTATTTGTTAAGCGGGTTTCCCCGGGGTGATCCCTCACTACTTGCACTATGCCCGGGCCTAAGGAACCCTGGCACCCGGGAACCCGTTTAACAGTGTTGAGTGTTGAGTGTTGAGGTTTGAGTTAGGGAACTGGAATTTTCATTTACCTTTGGCAAAATTTTGAAAAATGATATTAATCGCTGATGCTGGGGCGACTAAGATTTCGTGGGTGGTAATAAGCGAGGGCAAAGCATCCCGGCCGGTTGAAACGGCAGGCTTTAATCCTTACACCATGGAACCCCGGATTTTACTTGATGCAGCAGAAAAGGACCTTGTGCCATTTATAAATCCAGGCTATATCACTGAAGTCTTTTATTACGGGGCCGGCTGTTCCACCCAGTTCAAATGTAATATCGTGGAAGATGTGTTGAAGGACGTTTTTGAAAAAGCGGATTTCGAAATACATCATGACCTGTTAGGCGCTGCCAGGGCCCTTTTTGGAAGAAACGAAGGAATTGCCTGCATCCTTGGCACCGGATCAAATTCCTGCCTGTATGACGGGAAAAATATAAAGGAAAATGTAACTTCCCTGGGCTATTTTTTTGGTGATGAAGGCAGCGGGGCCTACCTTGGCAAATTATTCCTTACCGAATACCTTCGCGGCCGGATGCCGGAGAATATAAGGCAGGCGTTCGACAAAAGATTTGGCTACAGCGTGGAGAATATTCTCGATGCTGTTTACAACAAACCCTATCCAAACCGCTTCCTTTCTTCATTTGCTGAATATATCGGCGGTTTTAAAGAGGATGAATTTATAAAAGGACTTGTTAAAAAGAACTTCCGGGACTTTTTCAGGGAACAGGTAACGCAATACACCGGTTTTGAGAAACAGCCAATCGGGGTGATCGGCTCAGTTGGTCATCATTTCCGTGACATTTTCATTGAAACTGCCGGAGAATTTAAATTAAAGGTGAATAAGATCATTCAATCACCGATCGAGGGGCTGGTGGAGTATCATAAATGATCGAAGGTTCCAGAGATCTACTGTTAAATTGTTAAATTGCTAAATTGCTAAATTGTTAAATTGCTAAATTGCTAAATTGATAAAATAAAATTAGCTAAATAGTCTAACAATTTAACAGTTTAACAGTTTAACAGTTTAACAGTTTAACAATATTTCAAATCAATTAGGCGCTTCAGCTTTTTTTCATCTCCTGATTTAATCCAGATTATTTCCTTGTCTTTCCGGAACCAGGTCATTTGCCTTTTTGCATATTGCCGGGTATTTATTTTGATTTTCTCTACGGTCTGGGAGAGTGAAATCTTTCCGTCAAAATATTCAAACATCTCTTTATAACCCACTGTATTCAGAGCATTTAAATGCCGGTCATTTATATAAGTCCGGGCTTCTTGCTCCAATCCTTCCTCTATCATTCTGTCGACCCTGTGGTTTATCCTTTCGATGATTTCTTCTCGCGGCATGTCTATCCCGAGTTTCACGATCCTGAAATCCCTCTTTTTCTTTGTTTTATTTAAAAATGATGAAAATGGCCTCCCGGTAATCATGCATACTTCAAGGGCCCTGATCAGCCTGTGAGGATTAGCTAAATCAACTTCCCGGTAATACCCGGGATCAAGGATAAGCAGTTCTGCCTGCAAATAGCCGATACCCTGCTCTTTATACCTTTCTGTCAGCAGTTTCCGGATAGCAGGGTCGTGATCAGGTTGCTCATCAATCCCATTGCAGACCGCATCGATGTAAAGCCCCGAGCCGCCGCACACCACGACCACATCATGTTTCCGGAAAAGAGCTTCCAACAGACCTATTGCATCATTCTCGAAATGGGAAATGCTATACCTGTCATGAATGGAAATGTGCCCGATGAAATGATGCTTAACGGCTGCAAGCTGCTCCTCAGAAGGCTTGGCTGTCCCGATGGAAAGTTCCCTGTAAAACTGCCTGGAATCAGCGGAAACGATCTCAGTGCCGAGCCACTGCGCTGTCTTAATCGCAAGTTCGGTTTTCCCGGAAGCCGTCGGGCCCAGGATTAGCAGCAAAGTCTTATTTTTTATTCCAGGTTCCAAATTCCAAATTCCAAATTCCAAATTCAATCCTTTTCCCCCTCTCCTTTTGGAGAGGGGGCCAGGGGGTGAGGCCATTCAACATTCAACATTCAACATTTCTTCAGTCCCATCTTTTCCCCTTCTGCAAGCATCAGGTTGAACGCTTCTTCAAACTCATTATGGATAATTCCATCCAGGATAGCTTCCCTTATGGCATTTTTAATGATGCCCACTTCCCTGCCCGGCGGAATGCCGAAAGTTTCCATGATCAGCTGCCCGGTTACCGGGGGTTGCCAGTTGCGTATCCTGTCTTTCCCTTCTACTTCAACGAGCTTTTGCCTGACGACTTCGAAATTTTTAAGGTAACGCTGGACCTTTTCGGGATTTTTGGAGGTGATATCAGCTTCGCAAAGCGACATCAGGTCGTCGATATCATTCCCGGCATCGAATAATAAGCGCCGCACCGCCGAATCTGTCACAACTTCCTGGGATAGTACGATTGGCCGCAGGTGAAGCAGCACCAGCTTCTGGACATATTTCATCCGCTCGTCTTCCGGCAATTTCATCCGGTGGAAAAGCCTGGGCACCATCTTAGCCCCGACAAACTCATGAGCGTGAAAAGTCCAGCCGGTCCCCGCTTCGAACTTTTTAGTCACGGGCTTGGCTATATCATGAAGGATGGCACCCCAGCGAAGCCATAAATTATCAGATTTAGCAGCTACATTGTCAAGTACCTGCAGAGTGTGGTGGAAATTATCCTTATGCCCTTTTCCCTCAATATACTCCGCTCCTTTTAAAGCGACGAATTCCGGGAAAATGATCCCGAGCAATCCGGAATCATGCAGCAAATTAAATCCCAGGGATGGTTTTGGCGCCATGATGATCTTTTCGAGCTCGTCGTTGATCCTTTCCCTGGAAATTATATTGATCCGGTCGGCATTCCTTCTGATAGAATCAAAGGACCCTTTTTCAATGACAAAGTCAAGCTGGGTGGCAAACCTGATCGCCCGCATCATTCGGAGCGGATCATCAGAAAAGGTACGGTCTGGTTCCAGCGGGGTGCGGATCAGCCCGGCTTCCAGGTCTTTGAATCCACCGAAAGGATCGAGCATTTTTCCGCTATCCTCTTCATTCAGGCTTAAAGCCAGCGTGTTGATCGTAAAATCGCGGCGGTTCTGATCATCCTCAAGCGTCCCGTCTTCCACGATGGGTTTTCGGGAATCAGCCCGGTACGACTCTTTCCTGGCGCCTACAAATTCCACGATCCATTCCTCGTTTTTATTCCGGTATTTCACCATGGCGGTGCCGAAGTTCCTGAATACCTTGGCTTTGGTACCAATACGGTTTGCGAAAATTTCCGCAAGCTCAATCCCGCTGCCGACGACAACGACATCAATATCCTTGGTTTGCCGGCTGAGGATCTTATCACGGACATAACCCCCTACAACATATGCCGGATGTCCATAATCTTTAACCGCCCCGGTCAATGTCTTAAAAACCGGGTAATCCAGGTATGGTTTGAAATTGTAATCCATTGGTATGGCAAAGGTACTGAAAAGCTTTTACGATGCTTACTGTCCTCCAAAATCCGTGCGGATGATAATGTAACCGGGGTATTCAACCGGGGTGGTTCCGATCATGATCGTAGGTTTGGCTTTGAGTTTTATCCGGCTCGGACGGCTGCTGGTGCCGGCAAGGTTCATTGCAAAATTGATCAGGGCATCCCCCGATTTTCCGTTCAACGATTTCATCAGGTCGAGGTTGATGAAAACCGGGAAATTAGCCAGTGAACCGGCCGGCACCTCGATCCGCTGATTAAGCAAGCCCCTTGACATTTCAATGTCGTCAATCAGCAGGATCCAGTCGAGCTTGTTCATAGCAGCCATCACCGGGTTGGGATTCTTTACTTCGATGTTCAGATCGAAAGTGAGCGGCAAGGTGCCACCTGCAATCACAGTCCCGATTTTGGTTATTTCATAAATACTAAGGTCGTTGACGGCATCTTTACCCTGGATATTTATGCCGCCCAGCTTCATATTCCTGGCCGATTCGATCCTGAAGTCGCATCTTCCGAAGTTTTTTATCTCGGTTGTTTGCTGAACTACGGAACAAGAAACCATTAAGGTTATCAGCAGGATTAAATTGATTTTCTTCATCTTTTTTAAATAAAACCACTGAGGCACTGAGGACACTAAGGAACACTAAGAAAGTCGCAATAAATAATTGCAGCTAAAAATAATAACCTTAGTGTATCTAAGTGTCCTAAGTGCCTCAGTGGTTATAGTTTTTAAATAAATTCATAAATGATTTAGCTTTGTAGATCGAAACATTAAGATGCTCCGCTGTATACAACGCCAGGAAACCGATCCTTATTTTAATCTCGCTGCAGAAGAATTTCTTCTCAGGTCTGCAACAGAAGATATTTACATGACCTGGCGCAATGGGCCTTCGCTTGTCATCGGCAAACACCAGAATGCCTTCCGCGAAATCAACCATGCTTTCGTAGATAAATACGCACTACCTGTAATCAGAAGGATTTCCGGGGGTGGGACCGTCTATCACGATCCTGGCAACCTTAATTTTTCCTTTATCTACACACAAAGGAAGGAAAACCTCATCGATTTCAGGGAATTTACGTTACCCATTATCCTTTTCCTGCAAAGCCTCGGTTTAAATGCTGCATTTGAAGGGAAAAACAATATTACAATCGATGGTTTTAAAGTTTCCGGCAATTCGGCCCATATCTTTAAAAATAAAGTGCTGCACCATGGCACTTTGCTTTTTAATACAAATCTCGCAAGGCTTGAACAGTCTGTTGAAAACCGCCAGGGATCATATAAAGATAAAGCAGTAAATTCTATCCGGGCTGAAGTGGCTAATATCTTCGATCTCCTTCAGAATAAAATAACCTTAGAGGAATTTACCATAAGGTTCAGGGAATTTATCTTTAAATATTTTAAAGAAGTTTATGAAGATGAGCTTTATCCCGGTGAAATAGATGCCATCCAAAAGCTGGCAGAAGAAAAATACGGCACTTTTAAGTGGAACTTTGGTTACTCTCCTGAATATGAATATCATCGAAGATGGTCCTTTCATGAAGATGATTATAATGTCAGTTTATTGGTAAAAGAAGGCATGATAAAATGGATAGAAATCCATGGCCCGGATACAAAATCTGTTTTCCTTGAAAGCATTTCTGAAATCTTCACCGGTGTTCAGCATCAAAAAAAATCAATCTCGGCAAGGCTTAAGAATATTACTTTTGCAGATGATTTGGAAAGGGAAATTGTGAACCAAATAATCAACCATCTGTTTTAGTTGAGTCCGCGTAATCTGCCCTAAAATCAGTGAAAATCGGCGAGAAACAATAATGCAAAACCATGAAATTACAATATATTTTCGGGAAATTGTGGGAGACATACTCGTCCCAGAACCCTGCCGTTCAGCAGGTTTATGATCTTTTTATCAAAGAGGGTGAAAGGGTGGTAAACGACCATATTGCCTTTCGCACTTTTGATGACCCGCGTGTCGGTGTCGGTACCATGGTAAAACCTTTTCTTGCAAACGGTTATGTCGAAAAGGGTACTTATAATTTTGAAGAGAAAAAACTTTTTGCCCGCCATTTTGAGCATAAATCCAATCCTGAAGCACCCCGGGTATTTATCAGTGAACTCCTGACGAAAAATTTCAGTCCTTTTTTGCAGGAAACCATAAAAAGGGCAGTCGACCAGGTTTCAATCGACAAGATGAGCGCCGATGGCCTCATTTTCTCCGGAAGGCTCTGGGAGCAACCCTCTTATGAAATATACAACAAACTGAAAGAGGAATCAGAATATGCAGCCTGGGTTTATGTATTTGGCTTTTGCGCCAACCATTTTACCGTATCTGTGAATTATCTTACTAAGTACAATTCGTTGGAAAAAGTCAACAACCTGCTGAAATCCAATGGTTTCATGATCAACGACTCGGGCGGCGAGATTAAAGGCACCCCGCAGGAACTTCTGGAACAATCTTCCACTAAATCCGGCATTGTGAAGATTGATTTCGTGGAAGGGGCATTCGATATCCCTGGTTGTTATTATGAATTCGCCCGCCGTTACCCTGATGAAAACGGACATATTTATTCAGGGTTCATCGCAAAATCGGCAGATAAGATCTTTGAAAGCACGAATTTCTATAAAAAAGATAAAAAAAAACCTGCCTGAATGAATACCAATAACCTGGCGGAACCACTGGAAGCCCTGCGTAATTCGCTAGATGGCGAACTCTTTACAGACCAGTCGTACAGGCTATTGCATGCTACCGACGCTTCAGCATACCGAAAGGTCCCACTGGCTGTGGCACGTCCTAAAAACACGGAAGATATCAGGAAACTGATCCTGTTTGCCAGGGAAAATAAAACCTCGATCATCCCGCGAACTGCGGGAACCTCGCTTGCCGGCCAGGTTGTCGGGGAAGGCATAGTTGTGGATGTTTCAAAGTATTTTAATAAGATTATTGAGATCAATAAAGAAGAACACTGGGTGCGGCTGGAACCAGGGGTAGTTCTCGACGAACTGAATATGGCTGTTGCTCCCTACGGTTTATTTTTCGGACCTGAAACATCCACTTCTAACCGTTGCATGATCGGCGGGATGGTAGGCAATAACGCTTGCGGTGCGCACTCAATCATTTATGGTAGTACCCGCGACCATCTGATCTCACTGAAAACCATTCTCAGTGATGGCTCCGACGCTGAGTTCAAGCCTCTGCCAGCTGAAGAATTCGATAATAAATGTAAAGGCAATTCACTGGAATCGGGCATTTACCAAAACATCCGTGAGTTGTTATCCGATCAGGGGACACAGGAGGAGATCAGGCGGGAATATCCTGATGCGGCAATTAAGCGACGGAATACAGGCTATGCCATTGATCAATTGCTCGATTGTTACCCGTTCACTGCTGCTGGCAATCCTTTTAACTTTTCAAAACTGCTCGCAGGTTCGGAAGGGACACTTGCATTTACGACTGAAATCAAGCTGAACCTGGTCCCGCTGCCCCCAAGGCAAAAAGTACTTCTCTGCGCCCATTTTAACACACTGGAAGAAGCACTGCAGGGTAACCTCGTTGCCCTTCCGCATAAGCCCGGCGCGGTGGAACTGATGGACAGGTTTATCCTTGATTGCACCAAAGATAATATTGAGCAGCGCAAGAACCGGTTTTTCATCGAAGGCGATCCGGGGGCTATCCTGATCATTGAATTTGCAAGAGATACGAAAGAGGAATTACAGGTTATCACTTCAAAGCTCGAACAGGATCTCCGTGACCATGGCCTCGGATATCATTACCCAACGGTTTCTGGTGCCGACATCCCGAAAGTCTGGGCCCTGCGCAAAGCCGGGCTCGGTGTGTTAACAAACATTCCCGGCGACGCCAAGCCTGTATCTGTAATTGAAGATACGGCTGTCAATCCCGAAAAACTGCCGCAGTACATTGCCGAATTCAAGGAAATCCTTGCAAAGCATAGCCTGGAATGCGTCTTTCATGCCCATGTCGCCACCGGCGAACTGCACCTCCGCCCGGTCCTGAATTTGAAAGACCCGGGAGATGTAAAGAAATTCAGGGCAATTGCCTCCGAAACGGCCAGGCTGGTAAAAAAATTCAAAGGATCATTAAGCGGAGAACACGGCGATGGGCGGCTGCGTGGGGAATTCATCCCCCTGATGATCGGGGAAAACAATTACAGGATCCTGGAAAAGATCAAGCAGGCCTGGGACCCGGAAAATATTTTCAATCCCGGCAAGATAACGGCTACAGCACCGATGGACACCAGCCTGCGTTACGAGCCGGGAAAACCGGCCAGGGAAATTAAGACAGTATTTGATTTTTCGCACGACGGCGGCATGCTCCGTGCAACCGAAAAATGCAACGGCTCGGGCGATTGCCGCAAATCGCACCTGATTGGCGGGACGATGTGCCCAAGTTACATGGCCAGCAAGAATGAGAATTCCACCACCCGCGCCCGGGCCAACATCCTGCGCGAGTTCCTGACTAATTCCGACCGGAAAAACCCTTTCAGCCATAAAGAGATCTATGAGGTGATGGACCTCTGCCTGTCGTGCAAAGGCTGCAAGTCGGAATGCCCGTCGAATGTAGACATTGCCAAGTACAAAGCCGAATTCCTCCAGCATTATTACGACGAGCACGGCACACCGCTCAGGGCGCTTGCCATTGCTAACATTACCCGGCTCAACAGGCTGGGAAGCATAGCCCCGGGCATTTACAATTTCCTCGTGACCCAGCCGGCAATCTCCGGCCTCATGAAAAAGGCACTCGGGATGGCTCCCCAGCGCCCCCTCCCCACCCTGTCACCTCAAAACCTCAAAACCTGGATAAAAGGATACCGTCAGCAATTACCACAAAAGTCTGAATCCCGTAAAGTATATCTTTTTATCGACGAATTCACTGATTTCAACGATGTGCATGTTGGAATTACCGCCGTAAAATTGCTAAATGCTCTTGGTTATCGGGTATTGGTTACCGGTCATCAGGAGAGTGGCAGGACGTATCTGTCAAAAGGCTTAGTGCGCAAGGCGAAGAGCCTGGCAATTGAAAATGTGGTAATTTTTAAGGATAAAGTAAGTGAAGAAGTGCCATTGGTGGGCATTGAGCCTTCGGCAATTTTGACTTTTCGGGATGAATATCCGGATCTTGTCGGACCGGAATTAAAAGATGCTGCGCTAAGTTTATCGAAGAACTGCCTGATGTTTGATGAATTCTTTATGAAGGAAGTCAATGCAGGCCATATCACCAAAGATCAATTCTCCAATAATCCTCTTAAAATAAAACTTCACGGGCATTGTCACCAGAAAGCCTTATCGACAACAGGCCCGACAAAAGAAATGCTGTCATTTCCAGAGAATTATTCCGTAGAAGAGATACCTTCGGGCTGTTGCGGGATGGCAGGTTCCTTCGGGTACGAAAAAGAGCATTATGACTTGTCGATGAAAGTCGGCGAACTCGTTTTATTCCCAGCTGTAAGAAAAGCTGATAAAGCTGAAATCATTGTCGCTCCCGGCACCAGTTGCCGCCACCAGATCAAAGACGGAACAGGAAGGGAAGCGCTGCACCCGGTGGAAGTTATTTGGTCGGCGGTCAGCGGTCAGCGGTCAGCGGTCAGCGGTCATTAGTCATTAGTCGTTGGTTTCTTTTTTTTTCGGAATATACTGAGAGGGATTGGATTGACCACTAAGGCACTTAGGTCACTAAGGAACACTAAGGGTAGAACAAATCTTTCATATCCTGAACTCAGTGCCTCTTTGTGCCCTCAGTGCCTTAGTGGTGAAAAAAATCAAGGCCATTGGTAATAAAATATCCCTCTTGTCAAGTTGATATATAATTTCAATAAATTTGAAGTGATAAACCAATCCGAATGACCTGATGAAGCCCAAAAGAATCATTCTATGATCAGGCAAATAGTATTCATCCTATCATTTTTCACGTCATCAATTTGCTTTAGCCAAAGCAATGAAGATACTAACTTCATGAGGATCAATTTTAATGCTGTTGCAACAATCCGGTTGAATTATCTGAATTTCAGCGACACAGTAGTCTTTTCATCACAGTTTTTCAATTTTTTCCCGAGAGACTACATCGAAGGTCCTCAAAAACAACTGTATGGCAATGGGACCGAATTTATCAATCTGAAGGTTCAACTCCCTCAAAAAGTCGATCTGAATTTTTCTGGTTTTCAAGATGATTCACTTAAAAAGGATGAGAATATTGATTCCGATAGATTTGATTTCAATTCTTCCTGTTTTTTAATACCCTTTGATACATTGACGTTAAACATCGATTTTGATAAAGGAGATTATCCTTATCAATCAATAACATATGATGGTAAATATGCTGTCATTTCAGAATATTACCTTGAAAAATCTGAACATTTTTCCGGAAAAGATTTTCGATACCAGAAAGGGTTATGGGCGAATACCATTAAAGACTTGTCACTATTCAAAAATGCAATTGACAGCCTAACCCGGATTGAACTTGATTTTCTGGAGGAATTTAATGCTGTACAAAACTTGCCGAAATGGTTTTTCGATTTTGAAACAGCTGATCTGCAATATTTTGCAATGACAATAAAGCTTGGCGAACCCATGTTGTTAGGATTTTTAAGTGGCTCCAAAGTAACACCACCTGACGATTATTATTCTTTTTCGAAAGAATTGCCATTACTAAATGAACAGGCCATTGCGTCCATATATTACTTTCTTTTTTTGCGGAGATATTTCACAGAGGTCTGGGAACCGGAAAATCAAAAAAATTATCCTGATAGTATGAAAAACCTCCATTGGTTTGAGGATAAGGTGCTTTACTCACAAAGCCAGTTCAGCCCTTATATTTCTGACATATTGTTAGCCATGGATTTAGAGTATCTGATTGATGCAAATCATATCTCGGAAGATAAATATTCAACATTAATAGATGCGATTAATGATGAGGCATTGAAAAAATACCTGGAAGCACATTATATAAACAGGGAAATTCTGAAGCAAGGTGATGATGCTCCGGGTTTTTACCTCAAAAACATCGATAATGAATATCTTTCCCTTACAGATTTCAATGAAAGTATAATTTACTTAAGTTTTTGGTCGACAGGCTGTAAACCTTGCCTGAGAGAGATACCAGAGGAAAACCGGCTCATCGGATTTTTTAATAATGAAAAGGTGAAGATTATTAGTATAGGCATGTCAAGTACAGAAGATAGCTGGAGAAATGTAACGGAAAAATATCAGCTTAATACAGTAAACCTGTTTGCAACCGGAAACTGGGAGAAAATTCTTGAGAAAAGTTATGATATCAAAGCATTTCCACACTATGTTATCATTGACAAAAATGGCAAGATCATTGAAAATAAAACGATTCGCCCAAGCGCCGGCGCTGAAGAAATGATTAAACGCTTGCTGATTAATCAATAATTCCCGAACTTAACCCTTAACCCTTAACACTTAAACCTGCAGCGTCATTCCGTCCTGCGCCAGCGCCGTCTCTGAAAATACTTCCTTTGCCTCCCGGAGTAATCCCTCGGCATCATTGTATCGTGCTGAAAAATGACCGATGACAAGCTTTTTCGCATTGGCTTTCAGGGCGATGGTAGCCGCTTCTTTTGCAGTAGAATGGAATTTGGCACGGGCATCCACAGCTTTATCCTCCATGAAAGTGGCTTCATGGTAAAGCAGGTCGCAATTCTTTATGATAGGGATAACAGCTTCATGATACGCCGTATCCGTGCAATAAGCAAAAGATCTTACCGGTGACGGATCATCTGTGATCAGGTGGTTGGGATGGACAATACCGTTTTCATCGGTATAATCTTCCCCGTCTTTGATCTTATCATACATATCAACCGGCACATGGGCCGTTTTCAGGAAATCCTTCCTGATCTTTCTCCTGTCTGGCTTTTCCGTAATGAGAAAGCCACAAGTCTGGACGCGGTGATTTAGTGGAATGGTAACGACACTCAGCAGCCTGGTATCAAGAATGACCGATGATTCCTCCGTTTCAAAAGGATGAAAGATCAGCGGGTATTGCAGGACCGTACGACTAAGGCTGAGCTGCAGGTCGATCAGGTCTTTCAACGGCTGGATAGCATGCAGGTGCATTTCCTGTGTCCTTCCATAAAGATGAAGCGTATTGAGCAGCCCGATAAGTCCGAAGTAATGGTCGCCATGAAGGTGTGAGATAAAAATATGGCTGATCTTCTGGATCTTCACCCCCATTTTCCGCATCTGCATCTGGGTGCCTTCCGCGCAGTCAAGCAGCAGTAATTCATTTCGGATACCTACGATTTGTGCTGTGGGATTGCGGTCAGAAGTCGGGATGGCAGCGCCGGAGCCGAGGATTGTAACAGAAAAGGTCATGAGCAAAGGTAAATATAAAAAAAAGACTCCTTAAAGATATAACCGACGGATTTACCCGTCGGGGCACTATCATTTACACAGTCCTACTTCTCCCTCCCCCGTTTGGGGGAGGGCTGGGGTGGGGGCCGTTGCAGGTCGGGATGGGGGTCGTAGGAGCGCAAAAAAAAAGGTTTCCCATTACTGAGAAACCTTAATTATATCAAATTAGAATGAAATTATGCTTCTGGTTCAGGCTGAGGTTCAGCTTCCGGTTCAGCATCCAATTCAAGTTCCGGCTGTGCTTCAGCTTTCTTTGCCTTGGTTTTTTTCTCTTCTTTCTCAGCCTTTTCAGCCTTGGCTTTCTTCTCCAGCTTGTCGAGCTTTTCCTTCTTCTCTTTCTTCTCTGCGTTTTCCATGTCGGTTTTCAGGGAAACGAGGGCTTCAAGGTCGCCGAGGGTTGTCTTTTCAACATTATCCTGGACTTTCTTCACAGCCTGCTTGGTGGAACGCTGTTCCTTCTTTACGTGGCCTTCTTCCTTGTCGCGCTCTGACCTGGCTTCGTCCTGGTGGACCCTGGCATGGGAGAGAATGATCTTCTTGTTTTCTTTTGAAAATTCGATTACCTTGAACTCAAGGGCGTCATCAACTTTAGCCATGCTGTTGTCGGCTTTGGAGGCATGCCTGGTCGGCACAAATCCTTCAACGCCGTATGGCAGGCTGACGATGAATCCTTTGTCATTCGCACTGACAACGGTTCCCTGGTGAACGGATCCAAGCGTAAACACCGACTCGAACACATCCCACGGGTTTTCTTCCAGCTGTTTGTGGCCGAGGCTCAGTCGCCTGTTTTCGGTGTCAACATCCAGTACCAGCACTTCAATCTGCTCACCGATCTTGGTGAATTCTGCCGGGTGCTTGATCTTCTTCGACCATGACAGGTCGGAGATATGGATCAGGCCGTCGACGCCTTCTTCCAGTTCCACAAAAATACCGAAGTTGGTAAAGTTGCGGACAGTAGCGGTATGCTTGGAGTTGATCGGGTATTTTGTAACGATGTTTTCCCACGGATCGGGCACCAGCTGCTTCATTCCCAGCGACATCTTGCGCTCATCGCGGTCGAGGGTGAGGATGATAGCTTCCACTTCGTCGCCAACCTTCAGGAAGTCGTGAGCGGTACGCAGGTGCTGTGACCAAGACATTTCGGAAACATGGATGAGGCCTTCAACGCCGGCTGCAATCTCGATGAATGCACCGTAGTCGGCGATGACAACCACTTTGCCGGTAACCTTGTCACCGATCTTGAGGTTCTCATCAAGTGATTCCCACGGGTGCGGCATAAGCTGCTTGAGACCGAGGGCGATACGTTTCTTCTCGTCGTCGAAGTCGAGGATAACGACCTTGATCTTCTGGTCGAGTTCCACGATCTCTTCCGGGTGGTTGATCCTGCCCCAGGAAAGGTCGGTGATGTGAATAAGCCCGTCGACACCGCCCAGGTCAATGAATACGCCGTAGGAGGTGATGTTCTTGACAGTTCCTTCGAGGACCTGTCCTTTTTCGAGCTTGGCCATGATCTCGGTCTTCTGCAGTTCGAGTTCGGCTTCGATAAGCGCTTTGTGGGAAACAACCACGTTCTTGTATTCCTGGTTGATCTTCACCACTTTGAATTCCATGGTCTTATCAACAAAGATGTCATAGTCGCGGATGGGTTTCACATCGATCTGTGAACCGGGGAGGAAAGCCTCGATCCCAAACACATCAACGATAAGTCCGCCTTTGGTGCGGCACTTCACGTAACCGGTGATGATCTCATCGTTTTCAAATGCGCTGTTGACCCTATCCCAGGATTTGAGCATGCGTGCCTTCTTATGTGAAAGGACAAGCTGTCCGCCCATATCTTCCTGGCTTTCGACGTAAACATCGATTTTGTCGCCATTCTTAATATTGGTCAGGTACCTTACTTCTGAAACCGGGATAACGCCGTCGGATTTAAAGCCGATGTTCACTACGATTTCACGGTTGTTTTTACCCACGACCGTACCTTCGATCACTTCATGCTCGGCTATGGAGCTGAGGGTTTTGTCGTAAATCTTTTCCAGGCGTGATCTTTCGTCTTCCGAATACTTTTCCTGTTTCTTGCCGATGGCATTCCAATCGAAGTCGAGGTTCGGCTTCGGCGGCTCGGGAACGATCCTTTCTTCGCCAAAGATTTCCTTAACCGGTTCGTCCTCAATTGGAGTTATTTCAGGTTCAGGTTCAACATGTGCCGGTTCAGGAACTTCTTCAGGCTGAGGTACTTCAGGAGCTTCTTCAGGAGCTTCTTCAGGAGCTTCTTCTTCCGCAATGATTTCTTCGGGAGTTTCAACTTCAGCAGTGATTTCTTCAGGGATTTCTTCTTCGGCAGTGATTTCCTCGGGAGAGGTTTCGGCTTCTGCAGCCTGGGTTTCTTCGTTAACTTCTTCAGGGTTCAGGATTTCTTCCTGTTCGTTAACTTCTTGATCTTTTTCAGTCATTAAAAAATACTTGTGCTTTGATTCCTGCCACTGCGCCCAGGCATTCCGCAAAGCGGGTTAAACTTCAGATTTCTGTAAGGTTGTGGCGCAGATAATGATACAACCTTTCAAAATGGGGTGCAAAGATAGAAAAAATAGTTTTAAGTTTTGAGGTTTTAGTGTTGAATTAAATAATTAGAAAAGATGCACTGTGTAACTGGTACTGCGGCTGGCTGGCAGATTCCTCCTTTGTTGGAATGACGCATTGCCCTCACCCCCTGGCCCCCTCTCCATTTTGGAGAGGGGGAATAGGGGGTCAGGGGGGTCAAAA
>CAYJNJ010000006.1:0-36420 GCA_964371595.1 uncultured Bacteroidales bacterium
TCCAAATTCCAAATTCCAAATTCCAAATTCCAAATTCCAAATTCCAAATTCCAAAATTGACTGAAGACTGAAGACTGACGACTGAAGACTAAAGACTAAAGACTGACGACTGAGGACTGACGACTTTTTCACTATCTTTGCCCCATGGAAACAGTTGTAAGCGGCATCCGGCCTACCGGAAACCTTCACCTGGGCAATTACTTCGGCGCGCTCAGGAACTTCGTCAAGATGCAGGATGAGCATCATTGCTATTTTTTTATAGCCGATTATCATTCATTGACCACCCATCCTACTCCTTCCGACCTTCATGGCAACGTGAAGCAGGTGATGGTGGAATACCTGGCCAGTGGGCTCGATCCGGAAAAATCAACCCTGTATATCCAGAGCGACCTCCCAGAAACCGCAGAGCTTTACCTGCTTTTAAATATGAATGCTTATGTGGGTGAACTGGAAAGATGCACTTCATTCAAGGAAAAGATCCGCAAGCAACCAGAGAATATCAATGCCGGCCTCCTCACCTACCCCACGCTGATGGCCGCAGATATCATCATCCATCGCGCTACCAAAGTCCCTGTCGGAAAAGACCAGGAACAGCACCTTGAGATGACACGGACCTTCGCCCGCCGCTTCAACCGCATGTACAACAACGAATATTTCCCGGAACCGGTGGCTTTCAATTTTGGAGAGAACCTCGTCAAGATCCCTGGCCTCGACGGCGGAGGTAAAATGGGTAAATCGGAAGGTGAGGGCAATGCGATCTTCCTTGCCGATCCCGCAGATGTGATCCGCAAGAAAGTTATGCGTGCAGTTACAGACGCCGGCCCGACAGTTCCGAACCAGGAAAAACCGGAAGCCATAGATAACCTTTTCCAGTTGATGAAAGTGGTTTCAGCGCCTGAAACCGTCAGCTTTTTCGACGAACAGTACAACAAATGCACCATCCGCTATGGCGACCTGAAAAAGCAGCTTGCGGAGGATATGGTGAATTTTACTACGCCGTTCCGGGAAAAGATCCTGGAACTATCGGCTGATGATGCTTATCTTCATAAAGTAGCCCGCATCGGCCGCGACAAAGCCCGCGAAAGCGCACAGAAAACCGTATCCGACGTGAGGCACATCATAGGTTTCCGGGAGTTCTGACCTTCCATGCCTAAAGGGATCATCATAAAACCCATTATCGAACGAACTGTTCTCATCGGCCTGGTGAAAAATAAGGCTGATGCAGAACGTATCAATGATTACCTTGACGAACTGGCTTTCCTTGTGGAAACCGCCGGCGGTATCACGGTAAACCGTTTTGTCCAGCGCATCGATTCACCGGATCAGCGCACCTATATCGGCCAGGGTAAACTCAATGAAATCAAGGAATACGTTAAGGCCGAAGATATCGATATCGCCATTTTTGATGATGAGTTGAGCCCTTCGCAGGCCCGTAATGTTGAAAAAGAGCTCGGTATAAAAGTCCTTGACCGCAATAACCTCATCCTCGACATTTTTGCTAAAAGGGCCCGGACATCTCACGCCCGCACCCAGGTGGAACTTGCCCAATATGAATACCTTCTCCCACGCCTCACCCGCATGTGGACCCACCTTGAAAGACAACAGGGCGGTATCGGGTTACGTGGCCCGGGTGAGCGGGAAATCGAAACTGACCGAAGGATTGTGCGCGACAGGATTTCTTTGCTGAAAGAAAAACTGAAGGAGATCGACAAGATCAAGACCACGCAGCGTAAAGGGCGGAAAGATACAGTGCGCGTAGCCCTCGTTGGTTATACTAATGTAGGCAAATCGACCATCATGAACCTCGTGAGCAAATCGGATGTGTTTGCCGAAAACAAGCTCTTCGCTACCCTCGACACAACGGTTCGGAAGGTGGTCATCGAGAACCTTCCTTTTCTGCTCACAGATACCGTCGGTTTTATCCGCAAGCTGCCGCATAGCCTGGTGGAATCGTTCAAATCCACTCTCGATGAGGTCCGGGAGGCCGACCTGCTTGTGCATGTCGTCGATATTTCCCATCCCGATTTTGAAGACCAGGTCAATGTTGTGAACCAGACCCTGGCCGAGATCGGCGCCAGCAACAAGCCGACAATCCTGTTGTTCAACAAGATCGACGCTTACCGATTTGTGCAGAAGGACCCCTTCGACCTGACCCCCCCGGTCAAAGAAAACCTCAGCCTGGAAGACCTTAAGAAAACCTGGATGAATACCACACATTACCCGACGCTGTTTATGTCGGCGGTGGAGAAAATCAACCTGGATGAGTTCAAAAGCGTCCTTTATGAAGAAGTAAAGAAGATCCACATAAAGATATTTCCGTACAATAATTATTTGTTTGAAAAGTTTTTGTGAGAATACAGAAGTCAGAAGACTGAAGACTGAAGACTGAAGACTATCAATGGCAATACTAAAAAGATACAACCTTCTGCTGGCGTCCATCCTGGGCGGTGTGCTGCTCAGTCTCGCGTGGCCGGAGAAAGGATTTGCACCTTTGCTTTTCATTGGACTGGTACCGTTTCTTTATATTGAAGACTATATTTTACAGCAACGGGAACAGTATCGTCCAATCAAAGTTTTTTTATACACCTACCCCGGGTTTCTTGTCTGGAATATCCTCACAACGTGGTGGATATGGAACTCCACAGCATCTGGCGCAATACTTGCCTGGGTGCTGAATTCCCTGATGATGTCATTAGCTTTTGACCTTTATCATTTTACACGCAGGAACACCATTTACAAACAAAATTTTTTCGCCCTTGCCTTTTTCTGGATCGGCTTTGAATATTTTCATCACAACTGGGACGGGACCTGGCCCTGGCTAAGCCTGGGGAACGGTTTCGCCGGCTGGCACAAATGGATACAATGGTATGAATACACCGGGATCTTCGGCGGAACACTCTGGATCATAATTGTGAACATCCTTATTTATCAAATCATACTATCTCTTAAAAACAAACAACGATTTAAAATCTTACCTCTTCAATCTTCCTTCTTAATTCTTCTTACCGTCCTACCTATCTTACAGTCCTACCGTCTCTACAACAACTATCGCGAAAAACCCTGGCCCGTCGATGTGGTCGTCGTTCAGCCTAACGTTGATCCTTATAATGAACAATACACGGTACCTTCTTACGAGCTTCTGGACAGGAATTTAAACCTGGCCGAACAGGAAATGGATTCATTGGTAGATTTTATCGCAAGCCCGGAATCTGCTATCCAGGAAGGCATTTGGGAGGACAGGATCGGTGAGGCACGCAGCCCGAAAGCAATCCAGAAATTTCTTGCGCCCTATCCTGAAGCCGGTTATGTGATCGGGGCCTCTACTTACAGGAATTTCAAGGAAGGCGATGAGTTATCTGCCACGGCAAGAAAATACCGGAGCGCAGAAGGATATTATGACGCATTCAATACTGCAGTTTATCTTGACAGCACAGGTGATATCAGGCTCCACCATAAATCGAAACTTACCCCGGGTGTGGAAAAAATGCCTTTTGCCCGTATCCTGAAACCAATTGAGAGCTTTGCCTTTGACCTTGGCGGCACCATCGGAAGCCTGGGCGTCGACCCGGAACGCACAGTGTTTATAAGGCCTTCCGATGGATTGAAGATCGCGCCGGTCATCTGCTATGAATCGGTTTTCGGATCCTATGTAACGCAGTATATCCGGAAAGGCGCCAATCTCATCTTTGTGATCACTAACGACGGATGGTGGGGCGATACCCCCGGCCACCGCCAGCACTTTACTTTCTCGAAGCTCCGGGCCATCGAAACCCGCCGCAGCATTGCCAGGTCGGCCAATACCGGGATTTCAGCCTTCATCGACCAGCGGGGGGATGTTTTCCAGAAGACGAAATACTGGGAGCCCGCCGTGATCCGGCAGGAAATCAATGCCAATGACAGTATCACTTTTTATGTAAGATATGGTGATTACATTGCTCGGATCTCGGCATTTGTAGCGGTTTTCCTGCTGCTTATCGCGATAAGTTTCCGACTGAGAAAAAAATAGCCATCCCAAATATTGTGTCACCAACAATATTTGTACTTTAGTAAAATATTCGAAATAAGTTTAATCCAGGGTCGATGCCGGACCAGTATTTCAATATTGATTATTAACGCCAAAATTCTTTTCTAATGAAATCATTTATCATCACTGCAGTTGTTGCTTTTGCCATGATTTGCAGCGGAGTTTACTCCCAATGCGGCAGGATAAGCCTTATCGGTGAATTTAACGGCTTTTCCGGCGATTCTTATCTGGACCGGGATCCTGTTGACCCAAACCTGTTCACCACATTCCTGTTCCTTACAATTGAAGATGACATGGACCAGGATGGTTTTGTATCAATGAAATTCAGGGAAAACGGTGACTGGTCAAATAACTGGGGTTCAACACAATTTCCGTCAGGCACTGCTATCCTGAATGGCCCTAACATCCCTGCCCCTATAGGCAGTTATCTTGTGACCTTCAATTGCAGCAGCCTTCAGTACAACTTCCTGGCAACCTGCGGCTCAATCAGCGTAATCGGTGAAATGAACACATGGTCTGCCGATGAGTGGATGTCCCGCGATGTGTCAAACCCAGATAACTGGATGAGCATCCTGAACCTGAATGCAGCCAGTGATGTCAATGGCGACAGCATTGTAGAAATGAAATTCAGGGAAAATGGCGAGTGGGGCAACCACTGGGGAGCAGTCGATTTCCCTTCCGGCATCGGCTTCCTGAGTGGGCCGAATATCCCGGTTCCTCTCACTTCCACGGGCATTACCACCGATTACCGCATCATGTTCAATTGTGAGACCGCTGCTTATAATTTCACCGAAACCTGTGGACAGGTGAGCCTGATCGGTGAATTTACCTACTGGGCAGATGATTTCAACCTTGAGAGGGATATGGACCTGCCTCATAAATTTACCGGATTGCTGACCCTTACAACAGACGATGATACAGACGGAAATGGAATAATTGAAATGAAGTTCAGGGAAAACGGAGACTGGAACATGAACTGGAGTTCTACCGATTTTCCAGAGGGTACCGGGATCATGAATGGCCCTAATATCCCCGTGCCACTTGATGAAACCGGTATCACTACGGATTATCTCGTTACGTTTAACTGCTCCACCGGATACTACAGCTTTACGGCTACCAGCGGACCGATCAGTATCATCGGCACTTTCATCGGATGGAATGGCGACATCCCTATGAACCGTGATCCTGAATCAGCGAACGTGTGGAAATTGACCCGTTGCTGGTGGGAAAATTCAGACTTGAAATTCAGGGAAAATAAAGACTGGACGATGAACTGGGGCAATGACGAATGGCCTTCAGGGACTGGCGAATGGAACGGCCCTAATGTACCGGTCGTCGCTGGGACTTACGACGTGACATTTAATAACTCGACAGGCGCCTATAATTTTGTAGCCAATCCTGATGTGTGCGGTGAAATAGGAATGGTTGGGGATTTTAACGAATGGGGAGAAGGTCAGGGCGGTTACCCTTCTGACGTTTACCTGCTTCGCGATCCGGTTTATCCTAACCAGTTCAGTATCGATTACTATTTCAGCGAAAGTACAGGGCTGCTCTTTCGCCGTAATGCCGATCCTTCTTTTATTGATGTCTGGGGTGGAAATTCATTGTGCCAGACCGGTGTGCAAAGTGTGGAGGAGATCATCGATATCACCGGCGGCAACTATCATATCACTTTTGATTGCAATTCGGGTGATTACTGCTTTACGTATCTTGGAAACAGTGTCATAGCATCCAATGTGTTTTCAATGGAAATTGACGGATATTTAGATGAACCGGAATGGGAGATAAACCAGCCTGTTATCCGGCTGATTGAAGGTACCCCAGGTGACGATCCGAACCAGGCATGGTTCGGGGCAGTGTATACAGATTCCTATTTATATATTGGGGTGAATATTTTTGATGGATTTCTCTACATTACTGATGGTGTTGAATTTTTTGTTGATGGTGATAATTCAGATGGGGATTATGATGAACATGATGTTCATTTCAGGTGTACAGGCCCGGTAATTGAGATTATTACGGGGCCTCCGGGAGGTATTGATATTGAGTTAGGAATCGCAATCAATAGCGGCGGGTATTCAATGGAAGTTGCAATACCTTTGGAGGCTCTGGCCATTGAGCCCATAGAAGGGGAAATAGCAGGTTTTGATCTGTTTGTTTGTGATGATGACGATCTAAATCCACCTTTCGAAAGCAAACTCGCCTGGAATGGGGATACTGAGAATGCCTCCACCACATCCGGTTTTGGCGACCTGATCTTCGGTTCATCGGTGTGCGGAAGCATAAGCCTTTACAACCAGGTATTGGGAGATATTATCTTGAGAACCCTGACCGACTTACCTTCAACTTACGTTGCTACCTATGAATTCGATGATGATTTTGATGTGGTTTTCAGAAAGGATAAATCATTAAATATTTTTTGGGGATCTTCTGATTTCCCGCAAGGGTACGCAGAACCCGGCGGCCCGCCAATTCCGGCTGTGAATGGCAGGTACAGGATCAGCTTTGAATGCCAGACCGGCGAGTATAATTTTGAACCGGCCCCTGCAGGAGCAAATGTAGCAATGGCAAGCTATACCGATGATACCCCACAGGTTGATGGCATGCTTGATGAATATGACCTGGAATATCATTCAGATATCCTGGTGATGGGCACAGGGCCAGTGAATAATGCAGTCAGTTGGGGCGCCCGCTGGGATTTGGATAATTTTTACCTGGGTGTCCAGGTTACAGACGAGGCCATATTTGGCAGCGGCAATCCCTGGGATAATGATGCCATCGAGTTTTATATCGATGGAAACAATGATAAAGATGGGCCTTACGATGGTGATTTTGACACCCATATTATCATGGATGCTTTGAATCTTTCGGTTCCCTGGTTCAGGGCTGATGGGGTCCCTGTTACGAATTATGATGCCGAATGGATCTTTA
The DNA here is from genome assembly GCA_964371595.1 of uncultured Bacteroidales bacterium. Taxonomy (GTDB): domain Bacteria; phylum Bacteroidota; class Bacteroidia; order Bacteroidales; family JAGOPY01; genus JAGOPY01. Next base: position 6,956 of record CAYJNJ010000006.1, read on the forward strand.
CCGGCCTTGGTTATAACGTGGAACTGCGGCTGGGCTGGGATAATTTCAGCTTTGAGCCCGGCAGGGGACGTAATATTGGCTTCAGCATGGCTAATAACGACAACGATAACAATACAGGCCTGGATTACCAGACTACCTGGTACGGTACTACAGATAACTGGCATAATACCACCGTCCTGGGTGATCTCCAGCTTGCCGAAGGACCATATACCGTGGCTATCCCAGAACCGACTTCTGCGGTTGGCCTTACTGTTTATCCAAACCCGGGTTCGGGATGGTTCAGCCTGGCGATTTCAGGGGGAAAACCCGGAAGCATAGTCCGGATCGACGTTACCGACCTCTCAGGAAAATCAGTTACATCAATGCAGGAAAGAATAACCGGTGAAAGCTGTATCCTGCCGCTAAACGTGGAATCTGCAAAGGCAGGGCTTTACCTGGTGAATATGACAACCGGCGATGGTGAAAGGGTTACCAGGAAGCTGATGGTCCGTTAAATATTGATTCACATTTAAAACAAATCCGTTAAGGTTTTTGTTTAGCTGATTTTGTCTTACTTTTGCGCCCTTATCTGTTAATTTTATGAGTGATCTGCAGGAAAAAAAACAAAATGTTGTCCGCGAATTTTTCCTTACGAATATTGCGCTGAATAACAAGATTTCGGTCTACCTGGCTGTTGTAGTGATTATTTTCGCCGGCATGTTCTCTTACAGCCGCTTGCCAAAAGAACTCTTTCCCGAGATTGTCATCCCAACTGTTTTTGTCCAGACCATTTACCCGGGAAATCCGCCGGTGGATATGGAAAACCTGGTAACCAGGCCTATAGAAAAGGAACTGGAATCTATCAAAGGGGTGAAGGAAATCAATTCGACTTCCTCACAGGATGTCTCCATAATTCTTGTTGAGTTCAACACAAATATTGATATCAAGGTCGCCCTGCAGGATGTTAAAGATGCTGTTGATAAGGTAAAAGGCGACCTGCCAGATGACCTGCCGGCTGACCCGATGGTCATGGACCTGGACTTTACGGAATTTCCTATTATCTACATTAATCTTTCCGGGGATTACAGCATAAATGAGCTCAAAAAATACGCTGAATATCTTGAAGATGAAATAGAATCATTCCCCGAAATATCTAAAGTAGATATTAAAGGCCTTAACGAAAGAGAAATCCAGATCAATGTCGATCCCCATGCAATGGCGGCCAGGGAGGTTTCTTTCACTGATATAGAAAATGCGGTTGGCTGGGAGAATATCTCCATGGCCAGCGGACAGGTCCTTTTAGGTGAATCCCGCCGCTCGCTAAGGGTTATCGGCGAATTTACAAACATGGCAGAGATCCGGGACATCATCGTAAAGTATGAAGGTGGCAACATCGTGTACCTTAAAGATATTGCCGAAGTTACCGACGGATTTGCCGATGCGAAAGACTTTGCCAGGTTGAACAAGCAACCCGTTGTTTCGCTGCAGGTGGTCAAAAAAGGCGGTGAAAACCTGCTATCCGCTACCGACAAGATCTTCAAAACCATCGATGATGCGCAGGAAAGCAACATCCTGCCGGAAGGATTGAAAATCACTTTCACCAACGACCAGTCGGACATGATCCGCAAGCAACTGGGCGAACTGGAAAACAGCATGATCCTCGGGATTATCCTGGTAGTGCTGGTACTTTTCTTCTTCCTCGGAGGCCGGAATTCATTCTTTGTCGGACTTGCCATTCCCATGTCTATGTTCATTGCCTTCCTCGTATTCAGCCTTATGGGGTATAACCTGAATATGATGATGATCTTTGCCCTGATCCTGGCCCTTGGAATGGTTGTCGATGATGCTATCGTGACAACTGAGAACACTTTTAGATACGTGGAAAGGGGCGTCAATAAAGAACAAGCCTCGCGCTATGCAGTTGGCGAAGTTGCCATGCCGGTCATAGCATCGACCCTGACAACCCTCATGGCTTTTATCCCCCTTCTGTTCTGGGATAGCATTATGGGGGAATTCATGAAATATTTACCCGTTGTCCTGATCATCACATTAGGCGCTTCGCTGCTGGTCTCCCTGGTTATTACCCCTGTACTGACAGCATCATTCATGAAATCAGGGGATTTGTTCCCTGATGTTAGGAAGAAAAGGACACTGATCGCTGTTTTGGTGATGCTTATCGTTGCGGCGATATGCTTTGCTGCCGGGAAAAACACGCCCGGTAGCCTGCTTGTCATATTTGCCCTTATTGGTCTTGCCCACCTGCTCTTCCTGAATAAATTCGGACGGGTATTTTACAACAGCTTTCTTGAATGGCTTGATTTTCACTACAGCCGGATCCTGAATTTCGTGCTTCGCGGCAAGCATCCCTATATGGTGCTGATCGGCGCATTTGCGCTGTTGTTCTTTACACTATTCCTTATGGGGGTGAGGCAGCCGAAAGTGGTGTTCTTCCCTTCGATGAATCCCCAGTATATCAATATCCTCGTCAATTTACCGGTTGGTACAGATATCAATGCCACCAATAAATTCATGACCAGCCTGGAAGATAAGGTTTTCCAGGTGATTGACCCTTATAAGTCGATTACGAAATCGGTCCTGACTACAGTCGGAAACGGCGCAAGGGGCGAAAATGACCTGTTTGACGCTTCCGATACACCCCACAGGGGCCTTATCACCGTAACCTTCATCGATTATGAATTCCGGGGTGACCTCAACACATGGGATGTACTGCAAGACCTGAGCGACGCACTGATCGGGCAATACCCCGGCGTTGAACTCAGTGTTGAAAAGCAATCGGAAGGACCGCCTACCGGTAAGCCTATCAATCTTGAAATTACCGGTGAAAATTTTGACAAGCTCATTTACCTTTCCGATACAATTGAAACCATCATTAAAAAGGCCGGGATCCAGGGTATTGAAGGCCTTAAGCTTGATCTTAATGTCGGGAAGCCTGAGGCCATACTGAATATTGACCGGGAAAGGGCCAGGCGATTTGGACTTTCAACTGCCCAGATAGCAATGACTGTAAGGACTGCACTCTACGGAAATGAGATTTCCGATTACAAGGAAGGGGAAGATGAATATCCAATCATGTTGAGATTTAAGGAAGAATACAGGAACAACCCGTCGTCCCTGCTCAACCAGGTGATCACTTTCAGGGACCCCGCCACCGGGAAGATCTCACAGGTGCCTATCTCTGCCGTTGCCAGCCTGACATACGGCACAACCTATGAGTCGGTGAAAAGAAATGACCTGAAAAGGATGGTGACACTTTATTCCAATGTACTCAAAGGGTATAATGCCAATGAGATCAACGCTGAACTTAAAAGCCTCCTTTCATCCTTAACTCTGCCTGAAGGATATGAGTACAAATTCACCGGCGAACAGGAAGAACAGGACGAATCGGTGGCCTTCCTTGTCAGCGCCCTGCTCATAGCACTGGCGTTGATCATGCTTATCCTGGTTTCCCAGTTTAATTCAGTCGTAAAGCCCTTTATCATCATGACCAGCGTTTTGCTTAGCACGATCGGCGTTTTCGGGGGCATTGCAACTTTCAAGATGGATTTCGTGATCATCATGACCGGCATCGGGTTGATTTCACTTGCCGGGATCGTAGTGAAAAATGCTATTGTGCTCATCGATTACATTGACCTTGTGAAACTGAGGAAGCGCCGGGAACTCGGGCTTGATGACAGGGCCCCGCTGCCAATCGATGTTGAAGTACAGTGTATGGTACTTGCCAGTAAAACCAGGCTGCGTCCGGTACTCCTAACGGCTGCAACTACCCTGTTGGGCCTGATACCGCTGGCTTCCGGCCTCAACATCGACTTTATCTCCCTCTTTGAGAATTTTAATCCCCACATCTATTTCGGCGGGGATAATGTTGCTTTCTGGGGACCATTATCCTGGACGATCATTTTCGGCCTCACGTTCTCAACTTTCCTTACCCTGCTCATCGTACCGGCAATTTATCATATTTTATGGAGGGTAAAGGTAAGTATCCCTTTTATGCGAAATAAAGTGCTTTAAATCTAAGCTCCTAAATATCAGCCGGGTGGAAAATTTCATCCGGCTGTTTCACAAATATTTGCACCCCCGTGCAACCCTTTCCCGTTTATTCCTGTCTTAAACTTGCATTGACAGGCCAAATTGTGCCTGTTGATCCTGCGTTGTGGATGTTCTTTGAAATCCTGCATTTCCCGGGAAGAAAGAAAAATATCAGAATTTTTCTTTCGTAGTTGAATTAATTTACTATGTTTGTAGTAGATAAGATGGGTTAAAACCCGCAAAAAATTCTCTTCGGCATTAAAGCCGCGGGGATTTTAACTTAGATGTACTCAGACAAGGAACTAATCGAACGCTGCCTTGAGTTTGATCCCAAGGCTCAGGAATTCCTCTACAAACGGTATTCACGCCGTATGTATGGTGTTTGCCTGCGCTTTGCCAGAAACACAATGGAAGCCGACGATATCCTCCAGGAAGGATTCATTAAGGTGTTTTCCTACCTTAAAGATTTCCGCCAGGAAGGATCCTTGGAAGGCTGGGTGAGACGGACTATCGTCAACACTGCCATCAACTATTATAACAGTAAACAGAACGAATGGAATGAAACGAGCATAGACAAAGCCCAGTCATACCATTCCGATGCAGAAGACGCACTTGACAAAATATCCGCAGGTGACCTTCTGAACCTGATTCACGAACTTCCCGAGGGTTACCGGATGGTGTTCAACCTTTATGTCATTGAAGGTTATAACCACCAGGAAATCGCGGAAATGCTGCATATTTCAGAGAACACTTCCAAATCACAGCTTTCAAGGGCCCGCATGGCGCTCCAGGAAAGGTTGATACAACGCAAAAAGTAATTTAGGATGGCAGAAGAATTTAACCATATTGACCAGATCGTCCGGCAGAAGTTCGAGAACTTCGAGCCGGAACCTCCTATCCAGGTATGGGAGAAGATCAGATCGGGCATACAGAAGGATCCGCCTCCACCTCCAGCTACTTCCTCCGGGTTTATTCTCCCGATCATCATTGCTGTTTCCCTCCTCATCTTCATCAGCGGATTAATCCATCATTTCTATCCCGGTACATCAAATGATCCTGAAACCGAAGCCTCAGTCCTTACCATTCAGACTGCCGGCGTAATCTCTACAGGATCAACCACAATTACCGATCCTTCGCTTCAAAACGAGTTTTATCAAACCCCTTCGGAAGTGCCGGTCAGTATTGTTCCTACAATAGCTGAAATGCCGGTAAACCAGGACCAAATCCCGGTGAGGGCCCCCTTCGAAAATACGAAGAAGGAAAGCAGGAAAAAGAATAATACTATCAAAGAAACTACAATTGCCGGTAATTCCCAGGCAAAACAGGGCCAGTGGAAACCAGGGCTTGTCCAGGCAATTAAAGCCGGCGAACTCAGCTATGCAGATGCTGTAAAGTATGATCTGAATACACGCGACATCAGGAAGATCTCGGCATTAACCGATGATTATGCGAGGAAAAACCGCTCCGACTGGTCTGTTGGACTGTACTTCAATCCCGAAGTGACCAGTTGCCAGGATCAGGACATTGAGAATACCATAAGCTACAATATCGGCATTTTACCACGGATTAGCTTTAACCACTTATTTATCCAGAGCGGTGTCAATATGAGGTTTACACACGACAAGGGTAACCTGGCCGTGGATTACAACCGATTCCTTGGAACGTATGAGCATGTGGATTACATGACTTTCGATACAATTAACGATGTCGTGATCCCGACTTATCACACGCATACCCAGGATGTATTCGATACGGTGAACCATTATTACGTTTCGGAAACCAAAGTTAATTACACTTACCTGGAAGTACCGCTGTACTTTGGGTACCGCTATTCCTTCGGCAAATTGTCAGTATTTGGCAAAGCCGGTCCTGCTGCATCATTCCTGATGACAAGAAATATGCCCAGTGCCGAAACACCGGAAGAGAACGCAAGGATCATTGAAGTGAATTACGAAGTCCCCGTACGTTACGATATTAACTGGCAATTGCTGATGGGTGCAGGCTTTGACTACCAACTTGCAGAAAAGGTCAGTTTCAGCTTCGAACCCACTTTCCGTCTTGGGCTAAACCCGGAATACAAACTGTCGGAAGGTGTTAAAGGAAGTACCAGATCATTCGGCCTCAGGCTTGGTTTAAACTACAGCTTTTAAGTAATAGATCATGAAAAGGCAAAATACCATAACCAAACACATGCTGATCAACAGGGTTTCCCTGGTTTGTGCAGGCCTGGCGTTGTTTTTGGGCCTCCTGATCTCCCCTGCCTCAGCACAGGTTAATTCAGACCAGAAATCCATCTTTGTTTCCGGCCAGCTTACGAGCAGCAATACCGGCGCCCCGATCCCCGACCACCAGATCTACATTACTTCAGATTCACTGGTGAACAGCGGCTTCAGCTACTATTCAGCTACAAAGACCGATGTGAACGGTTTCTACTGGGACACACTGACCACGACCACGACTGATGGGGTCCTTAAACTCTATGTTTATGATTTTGAGGATAATAAAATAGAACTCGACAGGTATTACCGCTTTGTGTGGGAAACCGAGTACATGATGTTCGTCGATTTCGCTATTTTCAACCCGGATGCCAATACCGAGCTCCAGGCTAATTTCACTTCTTACCCCGATCCTATCGATGAAAATCCGATGAAGATCATTTTTGAAGATGAATCAATCGGCGAAAGCGTCAAGTCATGGCACTGGGATTTTGGCGACGGCAGTTCTTCCGAGGTCCAGGATCCGGAACATATTTATGCAGAAACCGGAGTTTACAGGGTCAGCCTTACCATTAATGCCCTGCCCGGCTTCCAGGGTGCTGAATCGAGTACTATTGTCAAGCAGGTGGGGGTTGGACTGAGAACGGATAATGTTTTAGGAGGACATGTCTTTGGGCCTAATTTCCCTATTGACCTGGGCCTGGCCTATCTTTATATCTTTGATGAATTTGGCAAACTTTTCCTTCTTGATACTACATCATTTGATACATATGGTTATTACTGGTTCGAGGCTGTACCTGCCGGGAAATACGTTACCAAAGCAAGGCTCCAGAGCAGTTCAGAACTTTATGGACAATATATTCCGACTTATTACGGTGATGTTTACAACTGGGAAGATGCAGAAGAAATCATTATGGCAAATGATTCTGTCTGGACAGCCCATATCAACCTGATCCCTGCATCAGGCGTCACATCAGGAGGAGGAGAGATCGAAGGCCTTATTTCTTATGATACCTCTTTGGTAATCAAAACCCCGATCCCTGCGGAAGATGTGGAAATCGTGCTGCTGAGCCAGCAAGGCTCGCTCCTTACCTGCAGTTTATCGGCAACCGACGGAACCTTTGGTTTCGATGGCCTTGCTTACGGTACATACCAGATGTTCCCGGATGTAGCAGGCGTTATTACCACCCCGATGTATGTTACTTTATCTGAAGAAGGGCCGCTGGTAAGCGATATAAGCCTTGTCATTTTCCCTGGTGAAATCACCTTCTTCATAAATGAAAATAATTCTGATTTTATAGAAGAGGCTTTGCTCCTCTATCCAAACCCTGTGACCGATCAGGCAAGGATTTCCCTGGAAGTCAAAAAATCTTCCACCTTTACCGTGCTCGTCACCGATCTGTCGGGAAGGACCCTTTTAAACCAGGATTGGCAGCTTTCGCAGGGATCCCGGGAAATCATCCTTCCTGTTGGCAATTTACCTTCGGGTGCCTACCAGGTGATGATCATCCCTGAAGATAAGTTGGTGATTTCGGGTAAATTCCTGAAAGTCAACTAACAATTGCACCTTGTTATCTTTTTTTACTTTTTCTCCTATTTTCCGGGCAACCTTTTTTAAAGACTGTAGTCTACTTATTAATTAAGGTATAATTGGATGAATTCCGACGATCAAATCATCCTGGGGTGTCAGCAAGGCAAGCGGAAAGCTTATAGCAAGCTATTCGACTTGTATGCACCGGTAATGCTGGGCGTATGTATGCGCTACTGCAAAAACCGGATCGACGCCGAAGATGTGATGCAGGACGGTTTTATCAAAGTGTTCAGCCAGATCCACAAATTCCGCTTCGAAGGATCCTTTGAAGGCTGGATGAAACGGATCATGATCAACGCCGCGATCGACAACTACCAGACCAATCTGAAGCGCGCTTTCCTTGAGGACCATGCCGATACAATGCAGGACAAGGGATTGGCTGATTACAACGATGATGATGACCTTCCTGAAGAACACAGGATCCCTCACTCAAAGCTCATGGAAATGATCCAGGAATTGCCGGATGGCTATCGTATGGTATTTAACCTTTACGCAATAGAAAATTACAATCACAGGGAAATAGGAAGCTTGCTCGGGGTTTCGGAAAACACATCGAAAACCCAGTTACTGAAGGCAAGGAAAGTATTAAAAAAGAAAATTGAGGCACTAGTGCAGCATAATCATATCAACAGGGTTACAACGGTATGAAAGACAGGAACAAAATAGACGATTTCTTCAGGGATGCCATGGCCGGTTACAAGGTTGAGCCTTCCATCGGAATGTGGCGAAGAATTGAAAGGCGGGTCTTTCCGCCTTCAAAATTCCGGCCATCAGGCCTGATCACCTCCATCCTCTTATTGACGGTGGCTGGCTTGATGCCATGGGTGCTTATCCCGGCAAATATAAAGGACGGAAAAGAACCGGGCTTTCCTTCCGGTGATATCAGGCAAGGCTACCTCATAGAACCTTCCTTCTCAGGTCAACCCGATAATGACGGAAGCAGCAGCCTCAGTCTTTCCGGCCGTACTTTCACGATCAAACCCACAGTTTACCTGGCGAGCCCGGATGACCCTGCCGGTGCCCCTGAAGAACAATTCCTGGCCTCAATAATGGACCCTGCAGACGATCCGTCGTTACAGCCAATACTTACCGCATTCCAGAGATCCTATATCCATACACAGCAGATCAAGGCCGAAGCCGAATCTTTCATTACCGACTCCTGGAATTACAGGATGAAACCCTACCCGACCGTATTTATGCAGGTCCGTGATTACCAGGATGAAATAAGTTCAAAACCGGAGAAACCTTACTCCTCTGCCTTTTCTTCCAGGTACGAAGATGACTATGTGATGAACGGCGAATTTTCTACCGGGGTAAATTTCAACCCTTCCATCGTTTTTTATGATCCGAATCCCTATAATAAGATGATCGGAGCGGAAGCCATCATACATTACAAAGTAGAATCATTCAGCATATTAAGCGGGATAGGCTTCAGCAGGATGGAAGATATGGGTTCCTATAAAGTTGATTATGTAAGCAACGACAGTGTGGGGTTCTACCTTCGCGTGGTCTCTTTTGTGCCTGATCCCAGGAACCCGGGCCAGGTTACATATATTGTCACTAAAGAACCCATTTATGATTCAGTTCCACACACATTCATAGAGGATAAGACAAATTACTATTCTTACATCGACATTCCCTTATCTGTTGGGTACACCTTCTTCCAGAAGAGCCGGATTTCGCTTACGGCACGGGTTGGGGTAAAATTCTCCGTACTTGTTGGAAAAGATGAGCCTACAGTCGACTTCTGGGTTTCAGAAGCCGAGCTTATCGATGTTGAGCGGCAGGTCCCGGCAAGGATGAACACCAACTGGAGGTTCACTGCCGGCGTGGATTTCGGTTATCTGTTCAGTAACCGGTTCAGTCTGCACCTCGAACCCGTTTTCGAACAATACATCAGCCCGATTTATGCAGAACAACCGGGATATTCACCGAGAAAGCCTTATGTAACCGGGATCAAAGCCGGGATCAGGTATAACTTTTAAAGCATCCTGACATGAAAACATTGCATACTATTATATTTAGTTTCGGGCTGCTTGCACTTTCCTTCGCCCTGCAAGCCCAAATCACAACAGGTACCAATGCAAGGTTAGCGCACGGGGAAGTGCCTGCGGTATTTTCTGATACCGCATGTGAAGCCATTTTCTCCGTTTCGCCCGATTCACTGACAAGCTATCCTTACAACTACCACCTGAAGGATATGTCGGCAGGGAATATCAATTCATGGCACTGGGATTTCGGTGACGGCAATACCAGTTCGCAGCAAAATCCTACCCACCAGTACGACAACCCAGGTACTTATAACATTTGCCTCACAGTGTCTGACCTGAATGATCCGTTCAATTGTTCAGACCAGGTTTGCCAGTCGGTTACAACCCTGACCTATTTCAGCCTTGGCGGGCTGGTATATGCCGGCGAATACCCGCTGAATAACCCGGTTATCACAGGCGATACAGGAATTGCTTCACTTTACCGCATTGTCAATGACCAGATTACCTTCGTTGAAAATAATTATTTCCAGGATTATGGCTATTACTGGTTTGGCTATCTCATTCCCGGTGAATATATTGTCAAGGTTGGTCTGACTGAAGGTTCCCCGAATTATGCAAAATATTTCACAACATACTGGGGAGATGAAATTTCCTGGACTAAAGCGGATCTGATAAATGTGACAAGCATCAGCCAGTATGAGGCTGAAATTCACCTCAATCCTGTGCAGCTGATGGCATCCGGCCAGGGTATCATCAGGGGTTATGTTAATTTTGAACAGGGCAATGCCTATGCAATACCACCGGTTAACCAGACTACCATTCTCCTGCTGGATCCTGAACATAAGCCACTCAGGTTTACCCGGCCCAATGCGGCAGGATACTTTGAGTTTGACGGCCTGCCATTCGATACCTATTTAGTTACCGCAGATGCAACAGGTAAACCCGCATCAACACTCACGGTAATCCTAACAGATAGCTCACCGCTCGTCGAGGGGCTGAACCTGACCATTTTTGGCTCCGGCACCAATATGATCCCTGAGGAATTTAACCAGGCAGTTACCCTGGTCAGGATATTCCCGAACCCTGTAAAGGATAATCTTACCGCTGGTGTGTATTCCGGCATTTCCGCCCCTGTGATAGTTAAAATTATAGATACTGCCGGGAAAATCTATTATAGCAAAGCTGAACAATTTGAGAAAGGGTTCACACAGTTCACCATCCCGGTTTCAGGGCTACCAAAGGGCATCTTCGTCCTGATCATGCAACCGGAGGGCAATTACCTGCCCGTCACCGCCAAATTCATAAGGTAAAGTCCTGCTAAGGGGGTTTTCTTTCGTACTTTTGAAAATATTTTTCAACCTTAAAAAAGGATGAAACAGGTATTTCTCATCAGTATTCTTATTATCCTATTTTCACCTGCCTTTTCTCAAAAGATTACGGCCCCGGCAGAAAAGATAATGGAGATCAGGGTTTATTTCGACGATCCCACAGGTGCTGACGAATTAGCAAGCTTCAAACTGGATGGCGATATATACCTCCACGCAGGCTATGCCGTATTTTATGCCACTACTGATGAAACCAACACAATTATTTCCAGAGGTTTCCGGGTTGAAATCATCAAAGAAGATATTCGTGCTTTTGCCGGAACATTCTGGTCATCCCGTGACCAGTACCATAGCTACGAGGAGATTATAAATGTAATTGATTCCTTAAGCACAAACTACCCTGCCATTTGCAAAAAATACAGTTATGGCACCTCTGTCGAAGGCCGTGAATTAGCTGCACTCAAGATCACTGATAATGTAAATTCTGATGAAACTGAAGCAGAGATCTTGTTCGACGGTGGGATCCATGGGGATGAGGTTGGCGGGGCAGAGAACCTGGTGAGATTTGCTGAATTCCTATGCAGTAGCTATGCAGTTGATCCGGAAATAACCGCCCTGGTCAACGACCGTGAAATCTGGCTTTATATCATGGTAAACCCAGACGGAAGGGTGAATATGACCCGGTACAACAGCTATGGCGTAGACCTGAACCGTGATTACGGTTATATGTGGGCCGGCGACGGTTCCAGTCCGGGGTATTATTCGCAGGTAGAGACCCGGGCCGTGCGGACCTGCCTGCTGGATAACCAGTTCGTCATTCACACCAGCTATCACAGCGGCACCGAATTCCTTGCCTATCCCTGGAGTTACAGGCCCGACCCTCCGCCCGACCAGGCCCATATCCACCAGCTTGCCGGGATTTATGCATCGTCTTCCGGTTATGCGAATCTGCCTTATGAACAGGGTTATACCGGAATGTACCCTATAAATGGCAGCTCGAAAGATGCGGGCTACGCAAGCATGGGGGCAATCAGCTGGACGATGGAGATATCGCTGGACAAGCAGCCGTCCCCATCCCAGATCCAGTATTTCTATGAAATCAACGAACCGGCAATGGTTGAAATGATTGAATACGCCGGGTATGGATTGGGTGGTACTGTTACGGATGCCGGCAACGGGGAACCTGTTGCGGCCATGATTTTTGTCAATGGTTTCTATCCCTGTTATACTGATCCCGTGATAGGCGATTATCATAAATACCTTATTGAAGGAACTTACCAGGTCACTGCAGTTGCCAATGGTTACCAGGCCCAGACACAATCGGCGACCATTTTCAGCACCGGTCTTACCAGTCAGGATTTTTCACTTCAACCGGAATACAGCCATTTCGCATACAGGGTTATCGCCTGCCAGGTCACGAATGAGAATTTCGAAGATGAAGCCCTTACCTATGCTGCGCTGGGGGCCCCGGACGGGATAAATTACTCGCTTGGGAAATGGGGCTGGATAATCATTGACATGCAGGAAGATATAATCGACGGTCCTGGAGATGAGATCATCGTGCATGAAGGCGGCAACGACCCGGAGGGTTACAATTGTTATGCAAGTAGTTCAATGGACGGTCCGTGGACCCTGCTTGGCGGCGGCACCGGCACTTCAGCCTTCGATTTTTCACAGGTGGGGTTAACAGAAGCAAGGTATATTAAGATCAATGATGGCGGAGCCGGGCCCGCTGCCGGCGATAACGCCGGATTTGACCTCGATGCGGTCGAAGTGCCCGATCAGCCACAGGTGATCTTCCTGGCTATTGATGCTAACATATCTGACACCGGGGGAAATAATGACGGCCGGATAGATGCCGGCGAAAGCTTTGACCTGCTGGTTACCTTGCGGAACCTTGGAGGGATGGCCATGGAAGATGGCAGCACCTGGCTGAATATCGACGGGCAGTACCTTTCCTGTGCCAGCCAGGAAATGGTTATCGAAAACCTCGGGCCGGGCGACAGCATCCAGCTTGTTTATCCCATGGGTTGCAGTTCCTTTTGCCCGACAGGAGAATTGCTTATGACCGTATTGAATGTCATTTCAAATAATGGTTCGTACCAGCAAAGTTTCCCTTTAAATTTCACATCTGGTGTGATTGTAGAAGACTGGGAAACCGGGAACCTGCTGAAGTTCGACTGGTTGGCGACAGGAAACAAGCCCTGGGCCATCAATTTTGCAGATCCTTTCGAGGGGGCTTACAGTGCAAAATCCGGAAATATCGACGATAACCAGTTCTCTTCACTGGAAGTAACCATGGACGTCATCGGGTATGACGATATTTCTTTTTATTGCAAAGTATCCTCAGAAGCCGGCGGGGATTTCCTGAAGTTTTACATCGATAATAACCTGAAAGGGGAATGGTCGGGCGAACAGCCGTGGGAATACCGCAGTTACCAGGTAAAGCCCGGCATCCACTCGTTCAAATGGTCGTTCATCAAGGGGAATATCATTACCCAGGGGCTCGATGCAGGCTGGATCGATTATATCGTCTTTCCTTCCTGTAATCTTGAAGGCACTTTCAAAACCCTTGCCAATGCAATCCCTCATGAGCTATGCGGGACGGGCGAAACACAACTGGGCGCCTATACCCTCGGAGGATCAGGGGAATATACTTTTGAATGGGATCCATCGTCCACGCTGGATGATCCGGATACCCAGTTCCCTGTAGCTGTCCCGCTTACGACCACAATATATTCGGTTACCGTTGATGACGGGCTGGATAGTATAACATCAGAAATTGAAGTTGGCCTTTATCCGGTTCCCGAAACACCAGTGATATACCAGGCCGGTGATTCCCTGGTTTCATCTGCTACGGAAGGAAATTTATGGCACAATAGCCATGGTCCCCTGGCAGGCGCTACTGAAAAGGTTTATTACCCTGAAACCGAAGATGTTTATTATAATGTAATTACTGATGAATCGGGCTGCAATTCAGACACTTCCAACCTGGTAAATTTCATTTTCACAGGAATCGGTGACTATCCTGCGTCTTCTTCCATCAGCCTTTACCCCAACCCGGTTCATGATAAGCTGGAAATCCGCTTTCTACAAAAACCCATCCATAATATCACGATCAGGATCATCGATAATTCAGGCAGAACTGTGGCTCATCTGATGGTCCAGAAAGCTGACCTGCAGGAAATTATCAGCATTCCGACGAAAGAAGCCGGAATTGGATTATTTTTACTGTTAATTAATGACCAGGAAGGTAAAATCCTGGTTTCTAAAAAATTGATCAAACTGTAGATTACCTGTTTTTCTTTCCTGTTTTCAAGGCAACCTTTTCAATGTTCAGGGTCTTAGCATAGGAAAAATTGAATTACTTACCCAAAATTGAATTACCATGAAAAAGTTTTTATTCACCTTGCTAACCGGGCTTTTTTTAAGTCTTGCCGCTTTAGCCCAGAATTACTCAGTAACAGTTTACGGGACTGTTTCGATAGTTGACCAGAATTTCATCACACCCGTTCCAAACCAGGCAGTTATAATCACGATTGATAGCTCTGCCACTGGTTTTACTTACGAAAATACGGTTTTCACCGATGAAACCGGATATTATGAAGATGTTGTGGAAATCCCGGGTTTTAATGGTTATGAGCTGGTCCATACCATGACTTATGATTCCTGCATGGGTCAGTACCTGTATAATTTCCAGCAAATTATCCCGGGAACAGAACTTTCCCCGATGGATTTTTTACTTTGTAATTACATCTCACCCGAATGCCAGGCAATGTTCTTTTACTTCCAGGCAGATCCGGTCGATCCTTACACTTATGCATTCAGGAATGTTTCCATGGGAGGTTATACTGAAGTGTTATGGAGCTTCGGCGACAGCACCTTTTCAAGTGAAACGGATCCTATGCACACATTTCCTGGTGAAGGGACATATTATGTTTGCCTGACTATCACCGACGGAGGGGATTGTAACAGTACCTACTGCGAATATGTGGTAATCGGTGGCGGCGGATACGGCTGTGAGAATTATTTCCTTTATAATTACTCCAATAACGAGCCATTTACATTGACTTTCGAGGGATACCTTTATAGTGGACAGGAGGCACAATACTATTCATGGGATTTCGGCGACGGGACTTATGGCAATGGACAAACTGTAACTCACACTTATGAACCGCAGGGGATCAGCATTTATATGGTTGGCCTTACAACAATTGCATTGGATTCGATGGGAGATTCCTGCATGTACACAGCATATCAGGAAGTCTGGCTCGACAACCAGTACCCGTGCAGCGCCTACTTTTTCTACTACCCTGACAGTTCTGATGTACTGACGATCAATTTTATTGACCAAAGCTATAATCCTGCCGGACAGATGCCCGATTCATGGTTGTGGGAATTTGGCGACGGGACTTCATCCACGCTCCAGAACCCGGTACATACATATGCCGATACCGCTTATTACACAGTTTGCCTGACTATTTCAGACAGTGCAGGGATGTGCACAAACACTTACTGCGAAGAAATTTTCACAGGTTACCCGCCTCCACCGAGCGACTGTGAGAGTTTCATCATGCCAATTAATATGTCCGGCCTTACAGTTGATTTCCAGGGCTATACTATCAGTCCGTTTGAAACATCCTATACCTGGGAATTCGGGGATGGTACTACCGGTACCGGGGAATATATTTCCCACACTTTTCCTGCTCCAGGGATTTACAATGTTTATCTGACAACAATAGATGCAACAGGATGCACCTTCCAGACATTTACACAGATCTGGGTTGATAACAGCTACCCGGGCTGCAGCAACTACTTCAGCTATGAGCAGACCGATAGCACAACCTTTACATTTACCGGCTGGATCTACCTTAACAATGGGGGGACCTTCCCGGATTCAGCAGCTACTTATTCCTGGGACTTCGGGGATGGCACCTCAGGGACCGGCCAGACTATAACCCATTACTTCCAGGAAAACCCTGCCGGATATAATGTTTGCTTAACTACCACTGCAATACTCCCTGACGGGACAACCTGCACATCGGTTTACTGTGAATATATTTCATTAGTAACACCTTCATTCAACATCTACGGTTACATTTACCTTGAAAATAACCTTCCTGCCGACCAGGCAGAGGTGCACCTGATGACCATGGATACATTATGGCAGGGGGTTATTGAGCTTGCAACCGTTACGATCGATTCAGGCGGGTTCTATAATTTTGGTGAAGTCCCGATGGAGAACTCCCGCCTGTATTTTGTCCAGGCTGAGCTGACTGAGGGTTCTGCATATTTCGGAGAGTATGTCCCGACCTATCACATCAGTTCATTAAGTTGGGAAGAGGCAATGCCAATCCTGCCTCTGGAAAACTGGCCTGCCGATGTCTTCATGATATCCGGAAGCCCGGTTGATGGCGGCAATGGAACCATTACCGGCGTGGTGACTGAACTTGGCTCAAGAGGATTTATGAATGATGTTGAAGTCGTCCTGATGGATGGCCAGGGCAATCCCCTGACATACATTCGTTCTGACAACGAAGGATATTTCGAGTTTATAAACGTTCCTTATGGCACCTACATTATCCATGCTGAAATCATGGGTATCCATACTGTCCAGGCAGAGCTGACACTTAGCGAAGAAAACCCGGTATCAAGCGTTGAAGTGCAGGTAAGCGGCGGGGAAGCCAATTTCGTATTCGGTATGCCCGAACAGAAAATTACCCTTGGTAAGGTTGGCGAAATTTTCCCGAACCCTGTTAGCGATAACGCGCAGTTTGAGATAACGATGAAAGAGCCGGCCAATCTGCAGGTCAGCATTATAAGCCAGACCGGTCAATTGCAGGATGCGGAAGTATTATCACTTCCTGCCGGGACACATAATTACAAGCTTGAAACAGGATCATTACCGGTCGGGTTGTACCTGGTCCGTATCTCGACCACCCAGGGCGAATCGGTCAGCCGCAAGTTCATGAGGATCCAATAAAAAGTTCCTGTGATCCCTGCCGGATCATTCTCATAGTGTTAGTCACGAAAGGCTGCTGTAACAGGCAGCCTTTTTTATATTGAATAGTTTATCTTTGAAGAATAAACATCGAAGCTTATGAAAAAACTAACATTTCTCCTGTTCATCCTTTTTGCACAGGTTGTGCAATCTCAGGATACCTTTTCCATTGTGGCTGTCGATACTATAACCGGGGAAATTGGCAGTGCCGGGGCTTCCTGTATAGATGAGAGCCAGATTGAAGGCGGGGCGCTGATAATCAGCGACGTAATGCCCGGAAGGGGTGCCATCCATACCCAATCTTACTGGAACTCCACCAACCAGCAGAATGCCCATGACAGGATGGAAGAAGGGATGAGCCCGGAGGAGATCATCCAATGGCTGTCAACCCATGATGCCCAGAACAATCCGGCAGTCCGTCAGTATGGGATTGTTGATTTTGATTCGGCAGGACATGCACGATCAGCAAGGTTTACTGGTGTAAACTGCATGAACTATAAAAACCACATTGCCGGAATTAATTACTGTATCCAGGGCAACATCCTGCTGGGCCAGATGATCCTGGACAGCATCGAAGCACGCTTTCTGACCACAGAAGGCTCTTTTGCGGAAAAAATGATGGCCGCATTACAAGGTGCAAACGTGGTTGGCGCCGATACCCGCTGCACAGAAAACGGCACCTCATCTTTGTCGGCCTTTATCCGGATTGCCAGGCCCGAAGATCTTCCCGGCGGCTTTTACTGCGATCTGAATGTCCCGTCAGTTCCGGAGGGTATGGAGCCGATTGATTCATTGCAGACTCTGTTCAATGCCTGGCTGGAAACGGTGGTGGGTGTTGAGGAACGGAGTTTGCCGGCGAAGTTTGCTGTTTATCCTAATCCGGCGTCAAACCAGGTTTCAGTTGGACAGTTGGACAATTGGACAGTTGGACAATTGGAAGCTAGCGCGCAGAAGAATTTAACAATTGTAATCAGCAACATCCTCGGAGAAAAAATATACCAGGCGGCAATATCTGAGAAACGAAACTGGAAGATGAATATTGACCTTGAAATGTATCAGTCAGGAATTTATTTTGTGTCTGCATTTGATAAATCAGTGCTCCTTCAAACGCAAAAACTCATCATAGTAAAATAACTGCGCTGAATTGTTTAACCCTTACGGGGTTGAGATTCACATATATCCAACATTTCTACAATACTCTATGCCCTACGGGCAACAGGTTTGAGCAAATAAATGGCATTGCATACAAACCGCTGACCGTTGACCGCCGACCGCCGACTCACCCTTGGTCGCTTGCAAACCACTCGGCATAGGAGCTCGGGGTTTCCCTCAGGCGGAGACTGAATAATTTAAGGCTTGAGGGAATGAGGGCACTGATCTGCCCGGCCATATCGGCGATCATGTTTTCAGTGGTAGGCTGGTAATCCAGAAGGACAATCTTATCGTAATTCTTCATGAGCATATCCACCAGGTCCTTTGGGGAATCGCTGTTCAGTACCAGGGCGTGGTCGAACCTGTCGATGATCTGCTGCTTGATAATATGTTTCAGATCCTTAAAATCGATGAGCATGCCGTTTTTTGGGGAATTATCATCCGAAATCGGGGAACCGATCACCGTAACCACAAGTGTGTAAGAATGACCGTGAATGTTTTTGCACAATCCGTCGTAACCCAGCAGGGCATGGGCCATATCGAAGGTGAATTCCTTGCTGATCCTGATCGTTGTCATTATGTAGTCATTAAGTTGTGATTAAGTAGTCATTAAGTGGTCATAAGGTTGTCTTCTCTATTCTGTCTTCTGTCTTCTGTCTTCTCAACAAACAAATCTACAAGATTTTCAGATATTGAAGCAGTAATACAATGCTGATCACTGCCAGGCCCACTCCGCCAATCATTTCGGCGGTTTTACCCAGGTTCATCATAGCCTTTTTTCCAGCTTGTATTCCAAGTATAGACATAATAAAAGTCATTGCAAACAGGAATCCTGCCAGGTAAAGGATATCCTTAAATAACATCCCGAGACCCATCCCGAGCAGGGCGGTATTAATACTTATAACAAAGGCGAAACCGAAGAGGATGCGGTTGCTTTCAACTGCCATGGTGCGGTTTTCCCGGCCCAGGCGCCACGAATCCATGAACATCCGGAAGCCGATAAAGAAAACGATCATTACAGCAACAGGGACGGCCATGGAGAAAAGCAAACCTTTGATCCCGAAGCCGATAACCCATCCAATTGAGATCAACCCCGCCTGGAATATGGCAAAAATGAGGGCGATCCGTAAAGCCTCTTTCCAGACAATGCAGCGGTAAACGCTACTGCTCAGGGCTACCGAGAATGGTACAAGGCTTAGGAGGAGAGCGAAGATTAACAGGGGTAGATAGATCATAATTCCAAATTCCAAATTCCAAATTCCAGATTCCAAATTGTAAACCGTAAACCGTAAACCGTAAATCTTATATCCTTATAATCTTTTCAAGCCATTCCGCATCGACTTCATCGAATGAGCCGAATTCTTTGCTGTCGACATCAAGCACGCCGATGATCTTTCCGGACTTATCTGTCAAAGGAACAACGATTTCCGAATTGGAGCGGGAATCGCAGGCAATATGGCCGGGGAATTCGTGGACATCGGCGACTATCACAGTCTGGCCAAGGTTGACAGAAGCCCAGCAGACGCCGGTGTTTTT
Organism: uncultured Bacteroidales bacterium; assembly: GCA_964371595.1. GTDB lineage: Bacteria > Bacteroidota > Bacteroidia > Bacteroidales > JAGOPY01 > JAGOPY01. The sequence goes on from CAYJNJ010000006.1 coordinate 26,794, forward strand.
CTTCAGCTTAATGCAGGCCAGGCTGCCCTGGTATGGTCCGACGATCAGTTCGCCCTCATCCAGCAGGTAAAACCCGGTCCAGAAAAAGTAATTCATTTTGTGGTGCAGAACAGCAACAATCGTTGCCATCCTGGCATTTAGGTTAGGTTTGTCTTTCAACAAGTCCACCAGTTGGCTGTAAATCCTGCTATATCTTCCTTCTTTCTGTGCTTTCGTCATATGATTGCCTTATCTGTGATCCCCTGTGTAACTCTGTGTAATCCGTGGTGAAAAAAATCACAGATTTCAAAATTAGATAATAAAACAGTGAATATCCATTCAACATAAATTTAATAGCCTTAACTTTGAAAATAAGGTATACTGAGAACTTGCAAACTATTAATCTATTTATAAACTTAAAAATATGAACTCTCTGAAAGGAACAAAGACTGAAAAGAATCTCCTGAAAGCTTTTGCGGGCGAATCAATGGCCCGGAACCGCTATGATTTTTTTGCCAAGGAAGCCAAAAAAGAAGGGCTGGAGCAAATCGCCGCAATTTTCATGGAAACGGCTGAAAACGAACGTTCACACGCGAAGCAATTTTTTAAATTCCTGGAAGGTGGCATGGTGGAAATCACTGCCTCCTACCCCGCCGGCGTAATCGGGAACACACTTGATAACCTCAAAGCTGCTGCCGAAGGGGAAAATGAGGAGTGGACCCATCTCTACCCCGAATTTGCCCGGATTGCAGAATCAGAAGGATTCAAAGAAGTGGCAACGGCGTTCAGGATCATCGCCAAAGTGGAAAAAGCCCACGAGGAAAGATACAATAAGCTATACCAGAACCTGGAATCAGGCAAGGTATTTGAACGCGATGGAAAAGTCGTCTGGAAATGCCGTGTCTGCGGCTATCTTCACGAAGGTAAAAAACCCCCGCTCAACTGCCCGGCATGCCATCATCCGCAGGCATACTTTGAGATAGACGCAGCAAACTATTAGTGTTGAGGGTTAAGGGTTAAGGGTTAAGTTCGGGTTTGTTATAAAATTCCCGAACTTAACCCTTAACCCTCAACACTTAAACCTTCTCAAGTTCTACCGTAAAGTGCCTCAGGATCGGAGCTTCGCTGGTTATCCTTAAACCGGTTGTGATCTCATCCCTCCTGTCAAAAATATTCTTAAGGCAGGCGGCGACATAATCCATGTGGTTATTGGTATAGGTCCTTCGGGGAATGGCCAGGCGCATGAGTTCGAGCTGAGGGTAGCGGTTTTCGCGGGTGTCGGGGTCACGGTCGGCGAGCAGGGTGCCTATTTCTACGCCCCTCACCCCTCCTTCAATATAAAGCTCCACGGCCAAAGTCTGTGCCTGGAACTGCTCACGCGGGACTTTTGACAAAAACTTCCGGGCATCGACAAAAATAGCATGGCCGCCGGAAGGCTGCTGCACCGGGATGCCGTATTCCTCAAGCTTCCTGCCAAGGTAAGTCACCTGTTCAACGCGGGTTTCGAGGTAATTGAATTCGGTCCCTTCAAAAAGCCCCTGCGCCAGGGCGTTCATATCACGTCCCGACATACCGCCGTAAGTGATATATCCTTCAAATAAAATATTAAAAACACTGGCTTGCTTGAAAAGCTCCTCGTTCCTGAAACCGATAAACCCGCCCATGTTCACGATCGCGTCTTTCTTGCTGCTCATGGTCATGGCATCGGCATAACTCATCATCTCCTTGACGATATCGCGGATAGAAATATGCTCATAGCCGGGTTCCCTTTTTTTGATAAAATAGGCATTCTCGGCAAAGCGTGCACCATCAAGCACTATAAGGGTGCCATACTTTTTAGCCATTTCCGAAACCGCTTTCAGGTTTTCCATGGAAACAGGCTGTCCACCGGGCGTATTACAGGTAACCGTAACTATGATCATAGGGATCATTTCACGGGGATGGGCTTTCAGGGTATCTTCCAGCTTACCAAGATCGAGGTTTCCTTTGAAAGGATGATACACCGATGTATCATAAGCTTCGGCAATGGTACAATCGACCGCATGCGCATGGCGGAATTCAATATGGCCCTTGGTTGTATCGAAATGGGCATTGCCGGGGATAATATTACCGGGCTTAACTAATACGGAAAACAACACATTTTCCGCTGCCCTTCCCTGGTGGGTAGGAAGGAAATAATCGAAACCAAGGATCAACTGGATCGCTTCCTTCATTTTATAATAAGAAGAAGCGCCGGCATAGCTTTCATCCCCCTGCATCATCGCCGACCATTGCAGGTCGCTCATGGCGCCCGTGCCTGAGTCGGTGAGCAGGTCGATGAATACGTGCCCGCTGCGTAAATTAAAGAGATTGTATCTTGCTTCCCTGATCCACTCCTCCCGCTCTGATTTTGTGCTGCGGTAGAGCGATTCCACCATTTTTATCTTGTATGCTTCTGCAAAAGGCAACTTCATTTTGGATGAATTTTAAATTTTGAATGTTGAATGTTGAATTAAAGGCTAGAAAGTGTACTGATAATTTCAAATATGAAATTCGTCCCTGTTTTTGATGTTTATCAAAACAAGTTTTCTCGATATGAATTGCCTGTGAATCATGAAATAATATCAAATCTTGATCGGTCAAAAATAAATAATTTTTTTACTTTTAATAAAAATGCAACCCTCCAATTTTTTTTTTGTCATTAACAGTGAATAATCCAAATCGGAAACCGGAAGTGGAGCAGGCTGATATCAACAGAGAGATCATCGAGCGCAGCAAGAAGGGCAACAGGCAATCGCAATACCAGTTGTACAAATTGTATTCGAAAGCTATGTTCAATATTTGCCTGCGCATGATGAACGACAGGGAAGACGCCGAAGATATGCTCCAGGAATCTTTTACGGAAGCCTTCCGCAGGCTCGACAGTTTCCGGTATGAATCGACCTTTGGCGCCTGGCTGAAGATGATCGTAATTAATAAATGTATAAATGAGATCAAGCGTAAAAAGGCACAACTGGAATTTTTTGACGATATGTCGCCCTTTGAGGATGAAGAAGACCTTACTGCTGAACAGGAAACCGGGCTTTCACCCGACAAGGTGAAAAAAGCCATGGAACTGCTGCCTAAAGGAAGCAGGATGATCTTCTCCCTGTACCTCCTTGAAGGATATGATCACCAGGAGATCTCAGGAATACTGAATATCAGTGAATCGAATTCAAAGACGCAGTATATGCGTGCAAAACAGAGAATCAAAGAAATTTTAAAAGATAAAGTTTATGAGTCCTGACAAATTAGAAAAGTATATCCTCGATCATCGCGAACAATTCGATGACCAGGAACCTGACCCGGCTGTATGGGACAGGATAGGGACGCGGAAAGCGCCTGTATTCAGGATCAACTGGAAGGATGCTGCATGGAAGGCGGCTGCCGTGGCGGCAATTTTCGTCGCATCGTATTTTTTCCATGATTATATGGCATCAAGGAACCAGACACCGGAAAAACTTTTCGGCAAAAATATGGAGGACGCCTCGCCCATGGCCAGGGAACTGATGGAAGCCGAGGCTTACTACTCATCAATGATAAGCCAGAAGCAGGAAGAGATCTTCCGGCTGACAACTTCCAATCCGGATATCCGCCATGAAATCGATATGGAAATGGTGGATCTCGACCGGGTGTATTCAGAACTCAGGGAAGACCTTAAGGATAACGCCCACAACGAAGAAGTTATAGAAGCTATGATCCAGAACTACCGTCTGAAATTAGATATCCTGGAAGAAATGCTTTATCAGCTTAAGCAATCAGATGAATCTCAAAATGAAAAAGACAATGAAAACGAAGCTGTTGAATTATAAATACCTTGGAGTCTTCCTGTTCCTGGCAATCAGCCTGTCGCTGACCGGCCAGGTATATGAGAACAGCAGGGCCGTTAGGGAGGCATACAAGATTGCCCCTAATGTGGAAGTCCAGGTGATCAACAAATATGGTGACATTCACCTGGTGCCATGGGAAAAGGATTCCGTGGTTTTTGAAATCGATTTTTCGGTCATCTCGAACAAACAAAGCAAGGTTGACAAGATCTTCGATTATGTTGATTTCGATTTTAAAGCCACCGCATATTATGTGATCGCCCAGACAGTTTTCGAAGGGCAGAACACCATCTGGAGCGAGATGGCCGACGTGGCCAGCACTATTTTCAGCAGCGGCACCACCACGCGTATCGATTACACTGTCTATTTCCCCGCCCACAACGATGTTAAGATTGAAAATAAATTCGGTAACCTTTATACGACGGACCATACCGGGAAAGTCGATATCCGCCTGTCAAACGGCGATATGAAAGCCCATTCGCTCACAGGTCCGGCCCGGCTAAACATTGAATTCGGGAATGTGAATATCGATGAGATCACCAGCGCGACAATTACTTTGGGATATGCTGAAATGAACCTCGACCGCCTGGAAGATGTCACTTTCGAATCGCGTTCATCGAAAATCTACATTAATTCCGTTGAAACACTGCACATTGATTCCAAGCGTGACCGCTATTATATAAAATCCCTGGGAGAAATGAGCGGCGAAACCTTTTTCTCTTACCTGAGCCTGGATAAAGTGACTTCGAAAATCAATATAAAAACCAATTATGGAGATGTAAAGGTCATGGATGTCACAGATTCTTTCCTGCATATGGATTTTAACTCACAGTACACTGATCTGTCATTTTTTCTGAACCAGGAGCATTTCTATGATTTTGACATTACCCGGGATGATCGTTCTTCCGTCATTTCATCCACTACTGTACTCTCCAAAAAAGAAGAACCTGTGGTGGGGGTGGAAAAAACTTTCAAGGCATCGGTGACTGCCGGAAAAGCCGGCAAACAAAGGGTTCCTGTGATCGTAAATATTAAATCGGGGAAAATTTACCTGATGGGATCATAATTTTTATCCAAAAATGTAACCTTCAGATTTTCGGTTTGTCTTTACCATCATAATCAGATAAAATTTAATAATCCATGAAAACAAAAACTTTACTGACCGGCCTGGTACTTCTTGCCACCAGCATAATGTTCACAGGCTGTTATGACAACTGGCACTCCATTGACGGAAATTACGATGTTAACTCTGAGACCCGCCAGCTTCCCGATTTTCACCGCGTATTTAACGAAGGCGAATTTGATGTGTATATTATCCAGGACGGATTGAGCGAAGTTGAGGTCGAGGCTGAATCAAATCTTATCCCGATGATCCGTACAAGGGTCGAAGGCTCCTCCCTTGTTATCGATACCAAAGACAACCTGCACAGCCACTACCCGATGAAAGTTTATGTACATACTGCCGAAATATCAGAAGTTGGCCTGAGCGGTTCGGGACTTATCCATGCTGAGAACATCGAAGCTGAAGATTTCGAGATCAGTCTTTCGGGCTCTGGGGATATTTTTGTGTCAGCAACTGCAGACCAGGTTGACTGCGCTATTTCAGGCTCGGGTGACATCGATTTTGGTATCGAATGCAATTATATCGAAGCCACTATCAGCGGCTCAGGGGATATGGAACTCTGGGGAACAGCAGGCAATGCTGACTGCAAGATCTCCGGATCCGGTGAAATACGCGCTTATGAGCTGGTGCTGCAGGATTGCGATGCTACCATTTCAGGCTCCGGAAATATGTACCTGAATGTTGAAGATCATCTTGACGTCACCATATCCGGCAGCGGCAATGTGTATTACATGGGCAACCCTGTTATCAATACCAATATTTCCGGATCAGGATCAGTAATCCATCCTTAATCAATAATCAGATAATTACCAGTGGAAATGAAACTATCAACCAGAATAATATTAATGATGTCGCTGGCAATGGTCCTTTCACAGGCTTCAGCCCAGGAAAACCAGAAGCAGGCCGGGTTCAGGTTTGGCAATACAACGGGTTTCACCGGCAGGATCATTACCGAAAACAACTTTGCCTTTGAGGGGATCCTGGGATTCAGGAACGGCGGGATGCAGATCTATGGCCTGTTTGAGGAGCGTAAACCGCTTTACCTTGACCGTGTTGAGAATATGTTCCTGTATTACGGATTCGGCGGGCATATCGGTTTCGTGAAATGGAATGAATATGACCAGAATTACGATCCGTACCACAGCTATTATGATGATTATTACGACTGGCACACCGGGGCCGCATTCGGTCTCGACGGGATCATCGGCATGGAATATTCTTTTGTCGCTGCCCCCATCAGTATGGCAGTCGATTTCAAACCTTTCTTCGAAGTATACGGACCCTTCCTTATGAAAGCCAATTTCTGGGATTTCGGGTTCCACATACGGTACAACTTCTTATAATGTTGAATGTTGAATTAATTAAGAATAGAATTACCAAATAATAAATAATAATTACAATGAAAACACGAATTTTTTTAGCAGCAATAATGGCTATCGGGATAATGTCTTTCACTTTTGGCCAGGAGCGGACGACAGAAGAAATGCGCACTTTGTTCGGCAATAAAGACAATAAGATCAGTCATGGAGGATATGGCGCCATTTCGATCGGGTACACCCAGATCGACAACCAGGATGTGATGACACTAGGTGGTCGAGCCGGCTGGGTTATCGATCATCACATTACCCTTGGATTTGCAGGAAAAGGGTTTATCAGTCAAGTATTTATTGATAATATTCCAAACACACCAGAAAATGGGTTATACCTTTCCGGGGGCTATGGCGGATTTTTTGTTGAACCTATACTCTTCCCAAATTCACCGATTCATATCTCAATTCCGGTCCTTATTGGTGGGGGAGGTTTTGTACTGAATGAACATGATTGGCATTATTATAAATATGATTATGACTATGAATACAATGAACCTGTGAACTGGGATTCTTACTTTGTCCTTGAACCAGGGGTTGAGATTGAACTTAATTTAGTTAAGTTTTTGCGGATTGCTTTCGGAGGATCTTACAGATATACAAGCAATTTACACATCTCAGAGGTTCCTGAAAATCTAATGAATGGTTTTAATGGAAATGTCACGTTAAAATTTGGCTGGTTTTAATTAAACAATAAGAAGCTCAGCAATTGAGTCAGGTTCACGCAAAGAACGCAAAGAATTCGCAAAGAACGCAAAGTCTGGATAAATAGTCATTCTCTTTGCGCCCTTTGCGAATTCTTTGCGTTCCTTTGCGTGATTTTCTATTTTCGCTGAATAACAATTTGTAATTTCGCGGTCACAAAAACCTGAGCTATGCGCCTGACCGTTATTCTCTTCCTTCTCGTTAGCACCCTGGCTTCCAACGCCCAATTCGGCAAATATTTCAAGAACCGGACCCTCCGCTGGGATTATTATCATTCCGGCAGCCTGGGGGCCGAATATGTGGTGCCCGACGAGATGATCCTTGAAGGTAAATGGGCAGGCCCCAAAGACAACCTTATCGATCCGTTTGATTTCGGTGCATATAAAATTGCCGTGTATGATTCAATTTCAGGTAAATTGATCTATGCCCGGCAGTTTTCCAGCCTGCTGATCGAATACCAGGCTACAGATGAAGCAAAAATGCAGTGCGGTAATTTCCCGGAAAGCATCCGGATGCCTTTCCCGAAGAAAACCGCTAAAATTGAGTATTACAGCCGGGGAACCGATATGGTCTGGGTGTTAAAGTATGAAGGCTTTATCAATCCCAAAAAAGATGATTTCCACAATAAAACTGCTGATATTTACCTGGTTGAAAATATTGTGAAATCTGGAAAACCCACAAAAAAACTCGACCTGGTATTTTTACCGGATGGATATACTGCCGAAGAATTACCGAAATTTCTTGAAGATTGTTCCCGCTTTGCAGATTATCTTTTTAAAACTGACCCCTACGGAAATTATAAAAAGGATATCAATATCCGCGCTGTTCTCGCCCCTTCTGTTGAAAGTGGCACAGATATCCCCGGAGATTCAGTCTTTCGCAATACCCTGCTGAATTCAAGTTTTTACACTTTCGGATCTGACCGGTATCTTATGACCCCCGATTTTAAAATCGTCTCTAATGTAGCTTCCAGTGCGCCTTACGATCAGATTGTCATTCTCGTCAACCATCCACGGTATGGCGGCGGAGGAATTTATAATTTCTACGCTATCTCGACTGTAGATGACTTCAATTCAGGCTTTGTGTTCACCCATGAGTTCGGTCATTCCTTTGCCGGCCTTGGCGACGAATATGAAGGCTCCGGATCTAATGACGACCCGATCTATTCTTCCCAGACTGAGCCCTGGGAACCGAATATCACCACGCTGGCCGATTTTGATAAAAAATGGAAAGGCCTCCTGGCTGAAAACACCCCTGTCCCTACCCCTGTAACTGACGAATGGGAAGGAAAAGTCGGTGTTTTTGAAGGGGCCGGTTACATGACTGAAGGTGCCTTCCGCCCTTACCTCGATTGTTCAATGAATGTGATAAAATTCAACAACTTTTGCCCCGTTTGCAAGGGTACCATCTCTAAAATGATTCAATACTATTCTGGACGATAATTCGCCTTGTCCCATAGGAGTCGGCGGTCAGCGGTCGGCAGTCGGCTGAAGACTGGAGACTGACGACTGACGACTGACGACTCATGACTAGTGACCAAATATTAATTGTTTGCAGTTCCAACATTTTTACTACTTTTGCGCTGTTATTTTTTTAACAATAAGTTCGAATCCCTTAATTTTCAATAAAATACTATTATCATGCTGAAGAAATTATCTGATCTCCACGATCTGGTCAAGGCGAAGCAACAATCTAAAAGACTGGTACTTGCGGTAGCTCACGATGAGCATTCCCTGGAAGCAGTGAATGCCGCGGCCAAGAAAAAATATATCGAAGCCATCCTGGTTGGAGATGCAGCCGAAATAAAGCGAATTGCAGAGAAGAACAAGAAGATCGACCTCAGCCAGTTCGAGATCATCAACGAACCCAACGATTCTGAAGCCGTTGCAAAAGCAGTGAAGCTGGTACATTACGGCGAGGCCGACATCCTGATGAAAGGCAATGTGGGAACGGCAACCCTGCTCAAAGGAGTGCTTAATAAGGAATGGGGATTACGGAAAAATGAAGTCCTTTCACATATCGCATTATTCGAGGTGCAGGCTTACCACCACAAGCTCATATCCCTTACGGATGTGGCCATGAACATAGCGCCTGACCTGAATACCAAGATCGGTATCCTGAACAACTCCATTGAATTTCTCATTAAGCTGGGGATCCCGATTCCCAAGGTTGCCGTCCTGGGCGCAGTGGAACTTGTGAACGAAAGCATGCCGGCCACCATCGATGCGGCCCTGTTATCAAAGATGGCAGAGCGCGGCCAGATCAAGAATTGCATTATCGACGGCCCGCTGGCTTTTGATAACGCCATTAGCGCCGAAAGCGCAAAGCACAAAGGGATCAAGAGCGTGGTGGCGGGCGAGGCCGATCTTCTGCTCCTCCCCGACATCGAAGCCGGCAATGTGCTTTACAAAGCCTTTGTTTTCTTCGCCCATGCGAAAGTGGCTGCTGTCGTACTCGGTGCAAGGGCACCTATCGTGCTGACTTCCCGTTCCGATTCGGAAGAATCGAAGCTGGACAGCATTGTGCTGGCTGCGGCGATAGCGTGACCTCACCCCCTTCACCCCCCGGCCCCCCCGTCCCCCCCCCCCCAAAAACATAGGGGGGCCGC
>CAYJNJ010000006.1:36430-77917 GCA_964371595.1 uncultured Bacteroidales bacterium
GGGTGGGTGGGGGTATAGGGTGACCCCCCCCCCTTTACCCCCCGACCCCCTATTCCCCCTCTCCATTTTGGAGAGGGGGCCAGGGGGTGAGACAAAAAATTTGGAATCTGTAATTTGGAATTTAAATAATTAGTGTGGAAGACGTTTACATCATAGCTATCAACCCGGGGTCGACATCGACGAAAATTGCAGTTTACCATAATAAAGAATGCATTTTCGAAGAAAACATCAAGCATAGTGCAGAGGAACTTGCCCCGTATGAAAAAATTACCGACCAGTTTGAATTCCGTAAACAGGCTATCCTTAAAAGGCTGAACGGGACTAAAATTGAGCGTGACAAAGTGAAAGTGATCATGGGCCGCGGTGGCCTGGTACGCCCGATCGAATCAGGTGTCTACTGCATTAATGATAAGATGAAGTACGACCTGGTGCATAGCCCGGTCGGCGAGCATGCCAGCAACCTGGGCGGATTCATTGCAGAGGACCTCGCAAAAGACTTTCCGAATGCCCGGGCCTATATCTGCGACCCTGTTGTCACAGATGAGATGGAAGAGATTGCGCATATATCGGGGCACCCGGAATTTACCCGCAGGTCGGTTTTCCATGCCCTTAACCAGAAAGCGACGGCAAGAAGGCATTCGACGGCTGTCGGAAAAAAATACGAAGAGCTGAGCCTGATCGTAGTTCACCTCGGGGGCGGCATCAGCATCGGCGCCCATAAAAACGGCAGGGTGATCGACGTGAACCACGCCATCGGCGGCGAGGGCCCGTTCTCCCCGGAAAGGGCCGGCGGCGTCTCGGTGATCGATGCGGTAAGACTTGCCTACAGCGGTAAATATACCGAAAAGGAATTCACCAAAATGCTGATCGGCCAGGGCGGTCTGTGCGCCCATTTAGGCACTAACGATGCCTATGAAGTTGAACAGCGGGTAAAAAAAGGCGACGAACAAGCTGCATTGATTTATGAAGCTATGGCTTACCAGGTCGCTAAATTTATCGGTTCAATGGGCGTTGTGCTCAAGGGCCAGGTCGACGGGATCCTTATCACGGGCGGGATTGCATACGACAAGTGGTTCATCGAAAAGCTCAAAGAATTCTCAGGCTGGATCGGGCCATTCTTCATCTACCCCGGCGAAAACGAGATGGAAGCCCTGGCCATGAATGCACTGCGGGTGCTTCAGGGAGAGGTAGCAGTAAAAGAGTATTGAGTGTTGAGTTTTGAGTGCTGAGTTAGAGTTTTGAGTTGTTGAGTTTGTCAGTACCGACTGACGACTGAAGACTGAAGACTGAAGACTATTTTTTTTCCTTCCGGATTGAACAATAATTGTATTTTTAGCGTTCAATTTCATTCAGTTACTAAAAGCACCCCTCATGAGAAAACTGCTACTCCTCGCAGCTGTGAACTTCCTGTTTATTGGTTTTTCATATGCCCAGCAATTCACCTACTCCGACAACTGGAATAACGAAGGCTTTACTGTGGTAAGCTCTTCTTCACAAAATGCCACGCTGAATTTCTCTATTGAATCATGGACCCTGACCGATCTCGCGGTAAACAGGGAAGTAATGAAAAAGATCGAGCTTCCGGGCCATTTTCTTCCAAATGACGAAGGAATGCCCGATCTGCCCGGCTCAGGAAAGTACATTGCTGTCCCACAGGGAGCAACTGCAAGTCTTCATATTACAGCCATGCAAACGGAAACGCTTACTGGCATTGATATTGCCCCGGCCCCAAGGATCCCTTTAACTACAGAAAACGGCCCTCTTTTCTATTCAAAAAATACAATCGTTTATAATACTAATGCTTTTTACCCTTCCGAACCTGTAAAAATCTCCGAACCCACTCAGATCAGGGGAGTTGATGCTGTTATGCTTGGCGTCACACCTTTTCAGTATAATCCTGTGACAAAAGAATTGAAGGTTATCCGGAATATTGAAGTGGAAATCACCTTTGAAGGTGGGAACGGGCAATTTGGCGATGATCGCCTCAGGAGCAGGTGGTGGGACCCATTGCTTTCTGATATGCTTTTTAACTATACTGAATTAGAGCCTGTCGATTATGCGGGTCGGCGGTCGGCGGTCGGCAGTTCGCGGGATTTAGTGGGGTCGGAATACCTTATAATTTGCCCCGATGATTCGACTTTCCTTGCCTGGGCCGATACGGTCAGGATGTTCAGGAGCAAACAGGGTATTCTCACGGGAATTGTAACCACTACGGAAACAGGCGGCAATACCGTTGCTGCCATCCGCAATTACATAAACAACGCATATAATACCTGGGATATACCCCCGGCAGCCATCCTGATCCTTGGTGATTACGGGACAACAGGCGCTACGGTCATCTCCCCCATATGGGATAATTACTGTGCTTCCGACAATATTTTTGCCGATGTGAATAACGATGACCTTCCTGATATCGTCATTTCCAGGATAATGGCACAAAATGCCTCCCATCTTGAAATTATGATCGATAAATTCATCGGTTACGAAACCAATCCTCCCGTTGATCCCGAGTACTATGCACATCCTGTAACAGCGCTTGGCTGGCAGACTGAAAGATGGTTCCAGGTTTGTATCGAGGTAGTCGGTGGATTTTTCAGGAATGTGCTTGACAAAGACCCTGTCAGGGTCAATGCCGTTTATGAAGGAAACCCGAATTCGGATCCCTGGTCGACGGCACCGAATACCAATACGATCATGAATTACTTCGGCCCGAACGGCCTGGACTATATTCCGACTTCTCCCTCCACCCTTGGAAACTGGAGCGGCGGGACTCCTAACGAAATCAATGCGGCCCTGAACAGCGGATCTTTCCTGCTGCTTCACCGCGACCATGGCTATGAACTCGGCTGGGGTGAGCCGGCATACAGCAACAGCAGCATGAGCGGCCTTGACAATGAACATCTCACTTTTGTCTATTCCGTCAATTGCCTGACCGGGAAATTCAATTATGGTGGAGAATGCTTCGCAGAAGCATTTTACAGGCACCCCAACAGGGCGCTCGGCATTATCGCAGCATCTGAAGTTTCCTATTCTTTTGTAAACGATACTTATGTGTGGGGTGCTTTCGACAATATGTGGCCCGAGTTTATGCCCGATTACGGCACAACGCCGGAATCACGCGGCCTCCTCCCTGCTTTCAGCAATGCCGCCGGGAAATTTTTCCTGGAACAATCAAGCTGGCCTTACAATTCAGGTAATAAAGAGGTAACCTACCATCTTTTTCATCATTTTGGGGATGCATTTTCAACCATTTACTCAGAGGTTCCCCAGGATTTGCTGGCGGTTCATAATGATGTTATTATGGGGGGATCATCAACTTTTACCGTTCAGGCCGATGAATTTTCCTTCATTGCTTTGTCGGTCGATGGTGAAATCATTGGTACGGCTGAAGGCACCGGGGCGCCGGTTGAAGTGACTATAATTCCGCAGTTACCCGGGACAAACGTTGACATCGTCATTACAAAAACAAATTATTTCCGTTACGAGAATTCCATTATGGTAATTTCCCCGAATTCACCTTATGTAGTCTATGAAAACCATCTTCTGGATGACAGTGACGGCAATGGCGACGGGTTGCTTGATTATGCCGAAAACGGCCTGATGAGCATGACCCTGGTTAACATCGGCAATATAGATGCCGAAAACGTCACGGTGAATTTATCAACCCCTGACCCTTATATCGTAATAACTGACAACACTGAATTTGCAGGCAATATTCCTGGCAACCAGAGTGTTACACTGGCAGATGCATTTTCATTTACCGTAGCCGATACTATACCTGACGGCCATGTCGTACAGTTTCTTGTCACATCGGTTGATGGTGATTCGACCTGGAATTCGGACTTTTACATGGAGGCCCATGCCCCTGTCCTGGAATATTTATCATTTTCGGTCAATGATGAAAATGGCAATAATAACGGCCGGATTGACCCGGGTGAAACTGCAGAAATCCAGATCAGCATTAGCAATAGCGGCTCTTCAGGTGCATTCAACGTTATCACCGGACTTTCCTGCCAGGCTGGTTACACTTCAGTATTAACCCCTGCCCAATCCTCTGGCAATATCGGACCAGGAGAATCTTCCGAAGTTATATTCAATGTTACCGCTGACCCCTACACGCCGGGTGGTTATAATGAAACTTTCAGCGTTGATATAGCAGCCGATCACAACCGTAGCGGTTCCGGCCAATTCACCTGTGTCATCGGCCAGTACAGTGCCCTGGTCCTCGACCTGGATCCCGGTACCAATTCAGGGCCGGCAATTTTAGGAGCTTTTGGAAACCTGGACCTTATCGCAAATTACAGTAACACCATCCCGGAAGATCTCAGTATTTTCAAATCCATTTTCCTTTGTCTTGGGATTTATTATTCCAGCCATGAACTGACAGAAGCAGAAGCCCAGGTGTTAAAAGAATACCTGGAAAATGGAGGTAAAATTTATATGGAAGGCCGTTTGACATGGCATGAAGATCTTCAGACCAGCCTTCACCCAATGTTCAACATCACAACAGAAGCCGTGAACTGGTTTGAATACGATAAAATTTACGGAGTGCCCGGTACTATGACCGAAGGAATGGAATTCGGATATGAGATGACTCAGCCTTATAACAACCACTTCCTTCATGCGACTGCACCTGCATTTGAAATCATGAATGCCCTGGCTGATTCACAGGCCCTGATGGTAGCTTATGATGAAGGGGAATATAAGACAATCGGCTCAAATCTTGAATTCGGGGGACTTTCAGATAACGATTATCCTTCAACAAAAAAGCAGCTGTTGACTCAAATCCTTGAATTTTTCGGGGATATCATGACAGGCACCGACAATAAGATAGAGCCGGAAGATGCGATGACAGTTGATGTTTATCCCAATCCATTTTTTAAGGAAGTGAATTTCAGTTTTACCCTTGATGCCCCATCCAGGATTAACCTGGAAATATTTGATCCATCAGGTAAATTAGTCTACCACCTGGCTGATGAAATTATGGACTCAGGAAATCACCGGCTAACATGGGCCCCCGGAAAGAACGGCGAACAGGTTACAGGTAGTTTGTATTTCTACAGATTCTTTTCCGGCAAGGAAATTATAAATGGAAAACTGATGTTGTTCAATTAATTTTAAATTTGCAATAATAAATCCTAATCAAAACCAACAGACTTTATTCACCTTAATATGAAAAAACTCTATTTCCTGACATTAGCTGCAATGGTCCTGATCAGCAGCTACGCTTTCAGCCAGGCTGAAGCAAAGCACCAGAAAGACGACAAGGACGCCATAAAAGCGAACACCCGCGTAGATAACAACGGCTACTGGAAAAAGATGGCCGCTCTCGGGCTTGCTAAATTAAATGGTATCACCCCGGTAAAGCCCGCAATCTATACCGGAAGTGAAATTAAAGCCTTCAGTGTGCTTACTGAGGATTCACCGGACGTTCCGGTTGCTGGCAGTGGCTCAACACAGAGCGAGAACTCTTTATTCGTTGACCCGCAAAACAACGATGTAGCTGTCAATTCAAATAATTCGACGCCAAATCCTGCCAGTGGCATATATGGTGCCAATTCCATCGAATCTTTCGATGGCGGATTGACCTGGGATGGTTCCGTAGAAGGGGCCGGCGGCAGCAACTGGGGTGACCCTGTTGCACTCATCGGGCTTGACGGCGCTTACTATATCGGGGCTATCAGTAACAGCGGCGGACAGCTCGTCGCTAAATCGACAAACCAGGGGGTTTCCTATACCTCCTATACCGTTGCTCCCAATCCGGGTGACCTCGCTGACAAAAACCACATGTGGATTGACAACAGCCTGACCAGCCCTTACAGCAACAATTTATATTGTGCATGGACCGCTTTCGGTGGATCTATTAATAATGACATCGCATTATCACGATCGGTAAATGGAGGCACAAACTGGTCATCGCCTGTGAATGTCAGTAGTGCTGTCAATGCTGGCAGCCATTGCCAGGGAGTCAACATCAATTCAGGCCCGAATGGTGAAGTCTATGTCATCTGGGCTATTTACGACGGCTGGCCAACTGACGAAAATGCAATCGGCCTGGCTCGTTCCTTCGACGGCGGGGCCAGTTTCGAACCTGCTACACGTATTATCAACAATATCCGCGGCATCCGTAATACCGGCGTCAATAAAAACATGCGTAACAATTCTTTCCCGAGTATGGCTGTCGATATCAGCAACGGTGAATACAGCGGAAATATTTATGTGGTTTGGGCGAATGTCGGTGTCCCAGGAATAAACAACGGCTCTGATGTTGGTGTCTATATGGCCCTCTCGGAAGACCAGGGTATAACATGGTCAACACCTATCAGGGTTAACCAGGACGAGACCGGCACCGGAAGCAAGCATTATTTCCCCTGGATCACCTGTGACCCCGCAAATGGGATCCTATCCGTTATTTTTTATGACGACCGCAACGTAGGTGGAAGCCAGTGTGAAGTTTATTGTGCAAATTCATACGATGGCGGCGAAACCTGGGAAGATTTTAAAGTAAGTGACGTAGCTTTCACCCCAAGCCCTATCCCGGGCCTGGCTGATGGCTATATGGGTGATTACCTTGCTATCAATGCACACGGCGGTTTCGTTTACCCGGCATGGGCTGATAACCGTTCAGGTACTGTAATGACTTATTGCTCACCTTATGAGACCAACCCGCTCAGTAAACCGAAGGAGTTGACCGCTTCAGTCACATTTGAAACCGGTATAACCGATCTTTCATGGCAGTTCAATGAAGCCCCCCTGTTCAGCTATTTTAAAATTTACCGTGACTCCGACTCTATTGCGGTAGCTTATGACACCACTTTCAGCGACCAGTTACCCGATTACGGTATTTATAACTATATGGTTACCGCCAAGTATTCCGATGGAAATGAATCAAGTGCTACATCAGCCAGTGTTCAGTGGGGAGATGCCCAGATCAGCGTGGCCCCTCTTGCTATTGATGAGACCCTGATGCCAGACAGCTCGGTGACAAGGATGGTGACTATCAGCAATATCGGCCAGCTTGAAATGAACTACAACATCAGCATGTTCATTCCTTCTGAACCTTCGGATGACATTAAGGCTTATTGTGCTGCCACCGGAACCTGCGATGAGTATATCGCACGGGTGCAGCTTAACGAAATAGATAACATGACCGCCTGCACCAACTATGGCAATTATACTGCCCAATCCACAATAATGTCTGTCGGAAGTTCATACCAGATTACTGTTACCAATGGTACCCCATACGCGGACGACCAGTGCGGTGTATGGGTCGACTGGAACCAGAATGAAATATTTGATGATAACGAATCTATTCCGGTAAACGGATCTCCCGGCTACGGGCCTTATACTGCAACCATTACGCCGCCTGCCGGTGCCGTACCCGGTGAAACCCGGCTCCGTGCCCGCATCACCTATTACCAGACCCCGATGCCCTGCGGCGCGACAACCTATGGAGAAGTTGAAGATTATACTGTCAATGTACTTAGCTGGCTGTTTGCTACGCCTACCTCCGGAATTGTTCCGGCTGGTGAAACCATGGACATTGCTGTGGCTCTCAATGCTGAAGACATGGCCATTGGCGATTATTCTGCCGAATTGTCAGTGTACAGCAACGACCCTGATGATCCGTCAATCACAGTGCCGATTACCATGCACGTAGCAGAAGTTTCCGTATCATTGACTGCGGATGATGATATGCTCTGCCTGGGAGAAACGGCTAACATTACCTCCGCTATGACCGGCGGATCAGGGACATTCACCTACACCTGGACCTCAGATCCGGCAGGTTTTTCATCTTCCGATCCCAATATCATTGTCACGCCTGATGTAACTACAACGTATTTCCTGTCGGTATTTGACGGAAGCATTACGGTAGAAGATAACATCATCATCCAGGTCAACCCGATACCTGTTGTTTCCCTTGGAGAAGATCAGTCAATCTGCCTCGGCGATTCAGTAATTCTTGATGCAGGTGCCGGCTTAGCTTCCTATCTATGGAATACTGGGGATACAACACAGACTATCACAGTTGATGTGACGGGTGAATATTCAGTATTAGTGACTACTGAGTTTGGATGTACCGCTAACGATGTGTTTGCACTGGAAGTCCAGGCTGCACCGGAAAAGCCTGTAATCACTTCGGGCCCGGCATCCGTAGATAATTATGTTGCAACAGTATCGACATATACCTGCAATATTACTGCAAATGCGGCGACCTACCAGTGGAGCGTGACCCCGACCGAAGCCGGAACAACCACCAGTACCGGCACAACTGCAGACTTTACATGGACTGTAGGTTATACAGGCAGCGTAAGTGTAACAGTTGTACCTGCAAACGACTGCTTTACAGGTGAAATATCAGATGCATTCAGCACCACTATTTATTCATCAGCCGGCCTGGGTGAAATTAACGATGGCAAGCAGCTTGCCATCTTCCCGAATCCGACTGAAGGAAAAATTACCCTGGTTATCCCACAAAAGAACAACTTTACGGGAGACCTTACGGTAACGGATGCAAGCGGTGCTGTTGTTTATAGCAATGCGGGGATAACGATCACAGCCGGTGTCCTGGATAATATTGATCTCGGAAGCCTGGCCGATGGAGCTTATACAGTGAAATTATCGAATAACACTACTGTTTATACCGGCAGGGTTATTGTAAAATAAGTTATCAATGTAACCCTTAGTGGGACGTAGAATGCCGGGTTGTCACAGGACAGCCCGGCATTTTTTTATTAACCATATTACTATTTGCACTTTCTGTTATTAACATTCAGTCTAAACAATGCGTAATTTTGCACTTACATATAAATACTACTACAATGTACTCCTCCCTCAAAACTTCGTTAATCATTGTTGCCCTGTTTTGGACGACATTCATTTCGGCCCAGGACGCCACAAAACTTAATACTGCAATCGATAACCTTGGCTATTGGAAAGCTGCAGCAGAGCGTGGGCTAACAGTACCGAACCCTTCAATCAGCGCACCACAGGCTGTCTTTACAGGCAGCCAGATCCGTGCTGTTACCGTTTTTACTGAAGATTCACCCGATGTACCTGTAATTACAGGCAGTACTTCTCAAAGCGAAAATTCCATATTCGTTAATCCAACTGACGCTGATAACCCCCTCAATTCAAATAATTCCACCAACCAGCCCAGCGGGGGTATTACTCTTTACGGGGCTGATTACCTGTACTCTTTCGATGCCGGTGAAACCTGGGGTGGTTCCATGAGTGGTGCCGGTGTCACAAATTCCGGTGACCCAACTACTGCAATTGGCATGAATGGAAGGTATTATATTGGATTTATCAATAACTCCTCCGGGCAATCCATTTCCTATTCCGATAACCAGGGCACTTCCTGGACATCCGTTTTTATTGCCAGTGCACCCTCTGGTTTCGGCAATGTGCTTGATAAGAACCATATGTGGATCGATAACAGCTACACCAGCCCTTATGAAGGCACCCTGTACAATGGATGGACCCCATTTGGCGGAAGCAATGATTCGGAAATCGAAATCACCCGATCTACCGATGACGGTTTGACCTGGTCCACGCCTCAAAGGGTCAGTTCGGGGGCCAATGCCGGGTACCTTTGCCAGGGCGTTAACATACAGTCCGGTCCTAACGGCGAGGTTTATGCAGTGTTCTGTATTTATGACGACTGGCCATCGGATGAAGATGCCATCGGAATGGCCCGTTCCCTTGATGGCGGGCAGACCTGGGAATCTTTCCGCATCATTGACAACATCCGTGGAATCCGTAGTACCGGTACCGGTAAAAATATGAGGGTGAATGCCTTCCCCGTAATGGCGGTTGACATTAGCTCCGGTTCCAATAGTGGCAATATTTATGTTACCTGGACCAATGTAGGTGTCCCCGGGGTGAATACCGGAAACGACGTTGATGTTTATATGATCAGGTCAGAAGATGGTGGTGAAACATGGTCGGAACCTGTCCGCGTCAACCAGGATCCTTCAGGACAAGGTAAAAAACACTATTTCGGATGGATTACATCCGATCCGGCGACTGGCACACTCAGCATGATCTTCTACGATGACCGTAATGTGACCGGTTCCCAGGTGCAAACCTTCTGCGCCAATTCGTTCGATGCCGGGGAGACCTGGGAAGATTTCCAGGTCAGTGACGTAACATTTACCCCGACACCGATCCCCGGCCTGGCCAGCCAGTATTTCGGCGACTACCTGGGGATCTCCGCCAGGAACGGCAAGGTTTACCCGGCATGGACCGATAACCGCACCGGCACGGCCCTTACTTACTGTTCGCCTTATGTCACCAGCACCATGGTGCCTCCCACTAATCTTATCGGAGTAGTTGAAGAACCTACCGGGAAAGTCACACTTTCCTGGTCGCACAACATCTCCCCTACTTTCGACCATTATAATGTTTATCGCGGCCTTGAAATGATTGGCACCACAAGCTTCCCGTTTTTTATCGACACACTGCCCGATTACGGCACTTATCGCTACCAGGTGACAGCATATTATAACGTGGAAGGTGAATCAGGCGCTGCCATTGCCGATGTGCAGTGGGGCAACGCCCAGGCAGAAGTTTCTCCCGGCGAGATTGAGGTCTTTATAACCCCTGATGCGACAACATCAGTCGTGATGGGATTATCGAATACAGGGGAACTACCCCTCGAATTTACTTCCGGTTTCAGCCTTCCTGAAGGCTCACGCGGCGGCAACAGGGATTATTGCACCGGCCTTGGGGGCTGCGGTGAAGGAATTGCAGGCGTTACATATGGAACAGTAAGTAATTTTTCGGGTTGTACAGGTTATGAAGATTATTCAGCCCTTTCCAGCCTGGTTTCACCTGGCGATGTTTTTGAAATTACTGTAACCAACACTACGAATATTTATCCAACAGATGTCTGCGGGATCTGGATCGACTGGAACCAGGACGGCAGCCTGTTCGACGAAGAGGATATTGTTGTAACCGGATCTCCGGGAGTCGGGCCTTACACGGCAACTGTAACTGTTCCTGACGACGCGAAAAACGGTAATGCACGGATGAGGATCAGGATCAGGAGAGGCGGCACACTGAGCCCCTGCGGTTCATCTCCAAACGGCGAAGTAGAGGATTATACCGTTAATGTGCTGGCCTGGGTCACAGCTTCACCAAAGGAAGGGACAATTGAACCGGGTTCTTCGCAGGACATCACTTTCAACTTCAATTCGGCCGGTTTTACCGAAGGCACTTATAATGCCGGTTATATTCTTTCCAGCAACGACCCTGATGGGCAGCTTATGGTTCCTGTGACCATGAATGTCGGCCTGCTGGGTGTAGATATTACAGCAGATAAAGACAGCCTGTGCTATGGTGGTTCAACCACCCTGCATGCCAATATTACCGGTGGTTCCGGGAGCTTTACTTATTCATGGACTTCCAACCCCCCGGGATTTTTCTCCGATGAAGCTGAGCCGCTTGTTTCTCCATTAGTTTCAACAATATATTATGTAGAAGTCAGTGATGGCAATGTAATCCTGGAAGATAATATTGCGATCACGGTGATCAGCCTTCCGCAGCCTGAGCTCGGAGAAGATGTATCGGTTTGCCAGAGCGGACAGGCTATGTTTGATGCCGGGCCCGGCTTTGCCAGCTACCAGTGGAGCAATGGCCAGACAGGACAGTCAATCACCGTTACGGAACCCGGGATTTACTGGGTTGAAGTCACAAATGATTTTGGTTGTTCGAACCGCGATTCAGCCGAATTTGCCGTTAATCCGCTGCCTTCTGTTAATTTCGGCGAAGATCACGCATTCTGCGAAGGAACACCAGCTATACTATTAGCTGGCGCCGGATTTGCTTCTTATCTCTGGAGTACCGGGGAAACAGGTGATTTTATCAGCATCACCGAAGCGGGCGAATACTGGGTTGAAGTTACCGATGATAATGGTTGCTCAAACCGTGATACCATAGCGCTAAGCATGAATCAGCAACCTGAAGTTGATCTTGGCGCTGATCAGAATTTCTGCCAGGGAACTTCAGTTATCCTGGATGCGGGCAGCGGTTTCACATCATATTTATGGAATACAGGGGCTACCAGCGCAACAATAGAAGCCGATGATAATACATCCGGTGAATACTGGGTGGAAGTGACTGATGCCAATAACTGTTCAAACCGTGATACTATTTATTTGACCATAGATCCGCTGCCGGTTTTAGCCGGAATCCAGTCAGGTCCTTCTTCCGTTGATAATTACCTGGGCCTGCCATCAGATTACGTTGCATCAGCCAGCACCTTTGCAACTTCCAATGAATGGCATCTTGAACCCGCAAACGCAGGCAGCATAACCGGGACTGAATTATCGGCACAGGTAACCTGGTCTGCTGGTTATGTTGGGACTGCAAATGTTACCGTCAGGGGTATAAATGAATGCGGGGCCGGTCCCAATTCGCAGAATTACGTCGTTGAAGTCTATTCTTCCCAGGAAATTGGTGAGAAACAGGCTATAAGCAACATCAAATTATATCCTAATCCTAATGATGGTAATTTCATCCTGCAGTTCAATTCAAAGACTGAACAGGAAATGAAGTTCCGTATCACTGCCTCGGGTGCTAACCAGGTTTTAGAAATAAAGGAAAACATCCCTGCAGGGCCCTACCAGAGGAGCTTCAACCTGGGCACACTGCCAGGCGGGACCTACTACCTAGTTATTCATGATGAACAGGGAAGGTTGATGAGCAGGCAGCAAATTATCATTCAATAGAAATAAATGGCAGATAAAAATGATTTAGATTTCACATATTCCACTATTGATGAAATATTCCGCCTGAGTATCGGCGAGACTGGGGATTACAGCGGGGCAAAATACGACGGGAATTTTTCGATGTCGCTTGAAGAAGCGCAACGGGCCAAGCATGTTTTCATTGCCGACAGCCTTAATATTAAAAAAGGCAGCCGTGTCCTCGATATGGCCTGCGGTTGGGGCCCGTTTTCAAATTATATTGTCAAAGAAAGAGGTGCCGTCAGCATTGGATTGACCCTTTCGCAAGGCCAGGCAGAAGCATGCAAAAAGAACGGGCTGAATGTACTGGTCCGGGATTGCCGGTATGTTAAACCCGGCGACTACGGCATGTTTGATGCCATTACCTGCATCGGGGGCCTGGAGCATTTTTGTTCGGTGGAAGAATGGCAGGCCGGTAAGCAGGAAAAGATTTACAGTGATTTTTTTAAGGTGCTGTATGATCTTCTGCCAAAGGGAGGCAGGTTCTATATGCAGACGATGACCTTCAGCAAAAATATGATCGGTTATGAAGATTTTGATATCCATGCACCGAAAGGCTCTGCCGCCCATGTACTGGCATTGATGGCCAAGGAATTCCCAGGCTCGTGGCTTCCCTACGGACCTGAAATGGTAATTCGTAATGCAGAACCGCATTTTAAACTGGTCTCCAAAAGCAGCGGCCGGCTTGATTATATCGAAACCATCGGGCAATGGAGGAAAAAATTCAGGAAATTCAATTTAAATAAATATCGGCTTTATCTTTCCCTCATTCCAAAATACTTCACAGACAAGGAATTCAGACACCAGGTCGCAATTTTCAGGGTAAGTCCCAACCGGATTTGCTTTGAAAAAGAGATCATGGATCACTACCGGCTTGTCTTTGAACGATTATAAGTATTTGAACGAAACTGGCTTCCGCCATGCCTTCAGGCTTTCTCAACAAAAAGCTTTTCGCTGACGAATCTGCTTAACATTTCGGCAGATCTTCCCTGGTAACTTATAATCATGCTTCCATCAAACTGTTCAACAGATTTGACCTCTAATATTAATCCCAGATGCAGTTCGCGGCTGTTCAGGAAAATCAGAAAATCGTCTGATGAGTCAATGACAGCCGCCAGCCTGACTTTATCACCGGCTTTGCACTGGCTTAACTTTGAATAAGGAATGCATTCCATTTCACCATTGCTGTCAGGTATCGGTGATCCATGCGGGTCTATCCTCGGATATTCCAGAAGCATATCCATTTTTTCAAATAATGACGGTGAATGGATGTGCTCAATTTGCTCGGCAATAGCATGCACCTCCTCCCATCCGAAACCCATTTTTTGTACCAGGAACATTTCGGTCAGCCTGTGCTTGCGCAAAATGAGGCCGGCTTCTTTTTTCCCCTTTTCAGTCAATCGTACCGGCTTGTAACTTTCATAATGAACGAGCTCTTTCTCCGCCAGCTTCTTCATCATACTGTTAACTGTCGGCATTTTAATTCCCAGCCGCTTGCTGATCTCGTTGGCGCTGACTTCGCCCTTATCCTGGGAAAGATTTAACAAGGCTTTCAGATATTTCTCTTCTGTTGACGAATGCATGGGTAATGATTTGATTAAAATCTTTAGTAAGCAAAAATAATATTTTTAATGTTAGACTTGTCTAATATATTACTTTTGTTTTTCTAATTAAATAATATGAATAATGAAAAGATTATATATACTTCTATTTTTCATCACCCTTGTTATACAATCATGTTCAAAATTTGAACCTGTTGCACCTTCCGGTGATGAATTGCTGGATGGTCCGGTAGACGGGCTTACTGATGCTCAGCACGCGCAATTTTTGGCCGGCGATGCTGCCTTCAATGGGGAGATCTTCACCACTGCCACCGGGCTGGGTCCCATTTTTGTTGCCACGAGCTGCGGAAGCTGCCATGCCGGCGACGGGAAAGGCCATCCTTTCACCACCCTGACCAGGTTCGGGCAGACCGACAGTACCGGCAACAAATTCCTTCACCTTGGCGGCCCGCAATTGCAAAACAGGGCTATTCCCGGATATTTGCCTGAGCAGATCCCCGCTGGAGCCACTTTTGCAAAGTTTACCCCGCCGGCAAATACGGGGCTCGGCTACCTCGAACTGGTTACTGATGAGGATATCCTGGCCATGTCCGATCCTTTTGATAATAATGGTGATGGCATTTCAGGCGTACCGAACTGGAATTATATCCCCGGATATGTTTCGGTCCCGGATTGGGCAATTTCTCAAAACGGGAAATTCATCTGCCGCTTTGGAAAAAAGGCATCAACCTTTGATTTATTGCAACAGACCGTTACAGCCTATAACCAGGATATCGGGATCACCTCAACATTTGAACCTGCAGATGCTTTATCCGGATTGGATATCGGTCCTGAGGTTTCGGAGAAAACCGTCAGGGAGGTTGTAGCTTATCTGCAAACTTTGAAAGCTCCCATTCCGAGAAATCAAAACGACCCCGATATTATCTCAGGGCAGGAAATTTTCTCAGGTATTGGCTGTGCCGATTGTCATATTCCGGCATTAAAAACTGCATATTCACCGATAGGATCCTTATCGGAAAAAATAATATATCCATACACTGATCTGCTTTTACATGATATGGGACCGGAACTTGATGACGGGTATACGGAAGGATCTGCCCTTACTTCCGAATGGCGTACGCCGCCTTTGTGGGGATTGGGCCTTTCTCATAATTCACAGGGCGGGCTGTATTATTTATTGCATGACGGCAGGGCGAACAGCATAGAGCAGGCTGTTGAAATGCACGGCGGCGAAGGGGCCACGGCCAGGAATAATTACCTGGGCCTTCCGTCATCTGAAAAAGAAAAACTGGTGAAGTTTTTAAAATCCCTGTAACTATGAACCGGATGGAATTTATTAAGACCTGCAGTTTTGCCTGCCTGGGTGCATCTTCATTAGGTGCAATACTCCAAAGTTGTATTTCGGCTAAATCGATCAGCGCCAATATTATAGAAGACGATTTGGTGGTACCTCTTTCCAGCTTTGAAATGGATATTGGTAATAGTGGTGTGAATAGATATGTTATTGTCAGCAACAACCGTCTTCTTTACCCCATTTGCGTTTTCAGGCTGAATGAGAATGAATATACCGCGCTCTGGATGCAATGCACACACCAGGGGAGTGAACTCCGGGTATTTGGCGATACGCTTCAATGCCCGTCGCATGGAAGCGAATTTGATAATACCGGTGCATTGCTGAATGGCCCGGCAAATAAATCCCTTCGGACTTTTCCGGTGAAAATCGAAAACAACCAGTTACTCATTTCATTGAAACCATTATGAAAAAGATCCTCATATTAATCACCTTGTCTATTATTGCGACCCCGGCTGCTTTCACGCAAATTGACCCGGCATTACTGAAGAGGGTCCCAATAGACACCCTGACCCAAACCATGAATATGGATGCCGTTTACAACCGTCCATTCATAACTGCCGGGAAATTACCGGTGGCTTTGGGAGGCTATATGGAGGTCAACTGGCAACATATGGGAACGGATGGGATTTCCGAAGGTCACCAGTTTCAATTCAGGAGAATGACTTTATTTGTTTCTTCGACTATAAGCAGGCATTTAAAATTTTTAAGTGAAATTGAATTTGAGGAAGGTGGAAAAGAAATTGCCATTGAGTTTGCTGCCCTTGATCTTGAGCTGCATCCCATGATCAATTTCCGGGGAGGGATTATCATGAACCCGATCGGGGCATTCAACCAGAACCACGACGGGCCGAAATGGGAATTCACAGACAGGCCTATATCCGCCACACAATTGTTACCTGCTACCTGGAGCAATGCCGGTTTCGGCTTGTATGGCAAGCATTACAGCAACGAATGGATGTTCGGGTATGAATTATACCTGAGCGGTAATTTCGACAATTCAATTATTGATAATGATCAGAATAAAACATTTTTACCAGCCTCCAAAGCAAATCCTGAACGCTTCGAAGAAATAAACAGCGGCCTTCCTTTGTTCACAGGAAAAATAGCAGTCAGGAACAGCAAAATATGCGAACTGGGCTTATCTTATATGGGTGGGGTATACAATAAATTCCAGGAAGATGAAATTAAGATCGATGAAAAAAGAAGGGTTGATGTCCTTGCAATTGATATCAACAGCACGTTGCCGCTCCTGAATACCTTCATCACCGGCGAATGGGCATGGATCAATGTAGATGACCCCCCAACATATACTCAACAATACGGTGATAAACAGCATGGTGGCTTCCTGGACATTGTTCAGCCTGTAGTAAACTTTAAGTTGATGAATTGGGAAAATGCCACGCTCAACCTTGCCTGCAGGCTCGAATATGTCGACTGGAATGTCGGTACATTTAATGATTCAGGCGAAAACATAAGTGATGATATGTGGAGCATCATGCCCGCAATCAGTTTCCGGCCCACGGCACTGACAGTATTTCGCCTGAATTACCGGTATATGGAACAGCAGGACATCCTGGGCAATCCCCCTGCAAAGACAGGTGGTTTCAGTTTTGGCATTTCGACTTATTTTTAACGTTTTTAAAGTAAGCCGCTTACTGGGATTTTTTGCCTTGTACTCAAATGTAATTATATATATTTGAAAATTATTACATCATAAAAAACCAGCCGGATGAAGAAGCTAATCATTACCGTAATCTCTGTTCTTTTTGCAACAACCTGGATCTATGCCCAAACCAGTGGCACTTTAACAGTATCCACCACAACCAGTTCCGCCGGTGGAAATTTCGCCCCAAAAAATATCGTAGCTGTCTGGATTGAAGATAACCAGGGGAACTTTGTAAAGACACTACTTGCTTATGCACAAACACGCAAAACCCATCTGAATACCTGGGAAGCTTCCACAACTGCCGCCGGCAGCCCTTTTAACACCGTAGATGCCATTACCGGAGCTACCAGGTCAAGCCACGGGACGCGCCTGTGCACCTGGAACGGGACCGATTTAAACGCCACCCTTGTTCCTGACGGGACATACCGGCTAAGAATGGAACTGACCGACAAGAATAACACCGGTAATTTTTCAACGTTTACCTTCACCAAAGGGCCGGACGTGGAAAACCAGGCCCCTGCAAATGTGCCAAGTTTCGCATCTATCACCATAAGCTGGGAACCCGTTGTTACTTCAGTGCAGGATCCTTCCCTGGAAAAGGAATACCAGGTTTTCCCCAACCCAACAAATGGCATAATCAAGGTGAGCGGGGAGAATATCAGCCAGGTTGAAGTAATAAACCTGGCCGGCGACATCATTTATCAAGGCACCTCTGTTTCACTTGATTTCAGCGGTCAATCCGACGGGGTTTACTTCCTGAAGATCATTACCAGTCAAGGCCTGGTTACGAAAAAGATTCTTAAAAAGTAAGCGCAACATTTGCTTATTCTTACCTTTACAAATTCCTCGATTCCTGACAAGTATTTGTACTCATTTCCAACCTGAGTGAAATATGAAACCTGTTTTGCTTTTCTTACTATTATTTCTTGGCATTAATTCATTGTCACAGCCTCAATTGCTGCCCGTTTACCAATTACCTGATCCTCCCGAATTAACCGTAAGTCAACTCATTAAATACGATGACATTGTCAGCTTCAAGCATAAGGAAGGCCTTGTAATTTATGACAGTGAAAGTGATCAGTGGAAGCTGTTTAAATATCTGGATCAACAGGAAGAACTTGGCCGCATAATCAATATTCAAAAACTAAAACATTATTATGTCGTTTCCTTGGAAAAGGGCGGTGTAATTATCTCAGGCTCAAAAATTGAAGTGTTCAATTCATCCATCATTTCATCATTTGAAATAAAAGATAAAATCCTCGTTCTATCTTCTGAAATCAATTCGGAAGGAGCTCTTGAAGACTATTTTCATGCGTTTGATTACTTTGAAGCCGATCATATTTTATTATTTGATCCGAAAAAGGATGAAACGGATACCATCAGGTTGTCAAGACCTATTTACAGTGTGAAAAGCTGCGAATTATTTAAAGACCACCTCTGGATATACGCTTTTGACGAAGAATCTGAGTATTGGTTCCCTGAACTTCTGAAAGTTGACCTCAAGGGAAATGTCACTTCGATTGACCCCCCCGGGACGAATTTTAATCTAATCCGGTCACTGAAGGTATTTGAAGATCACTTGTTCATTCTAAGGGATTCCAGCATGGTTTCCTATTCGGAAAATAATGCCATGAAAATAATAATGGATATTGTTCCTATTGACAGGAACGATATTGTAAAAAATTATGAAACAGGATTTTACATTTTCAAGTCCAGGAGTAGAGATGGCTCAAATGACATTATCGGTTATACTCAAATCGATTTATCATTTTTAACCAGCAGGGAAACTTTATTACCTGTTTCGCATACTACAAGAGAAAAAATTTACACGGATTGCCGGATATATCATGATAAGCTTTTTAAATACTGTGATTACTTGCAACAGGTACAGTCCCTGGAAATGTCTGAACCTGCCCTATTCAAGGATTATAACATCAGGGATGGCATAACAGACCATATCGAAAATCTGACAGAAGATGAAAAGGAAACCTGGTTTATCTGTACTTTCTCCGGCATCCACCGATATATTAAATCAGATTCAACCTGGATAAATTATACGCAATATCTTAATTATCAGGACGACACGGCAGGAGTAATGGCATATGAAGTGCTCACTATCAATGAGGATTTTGTTTTTATTCCATTGATAAGTGAAAATAAAGGCATAATGAAATATCTCCTCTTTGACAGGCAGAATGAGACGTTCATTGTCTTGACCAAAGAGGAATTCATCAGGAAGTTCCTGTATGATGGAGAAAGGTTTGTCAGTTATACCGGGGAATATCTCACGAAAAATCCTCCAAATATCCTTGAACATATCATTGATTATAACGGTGATGTATGGAACCTTCTTTTGTTTTTGTATGAATTACCGATATCAGGTAATTTCAGTTATGATCTTGGCAACCTTATTATCAGCAATAACTATTGCACCATTCTGAGCTATATGGTAAGGCAGCCCAGGCTCTGGTATGATGGGATCCTCATCAAGCTGAAGCATGACAGCACAATATACTTTAGGGTAGCTGATAAGACGATCCAGGATTTTGACGAAGTATATCATCCATATATAATAGGCGGTGATGCTTACCGGGTATTCGCAGCCAGTCGGGGGAATTTTGCCCACGGACTACTAATCTATGATCTTCCGACACAAGAATGCAAGACCGATAAGAATTTTTACTCGACCCTGAGCAATTTCAGCTTTCTCCAGGGAACAGGCAAATATGTCATAATTGGATCATTTTATCCAAATTACCGGTTATATGCCCTGGATGTTCAAACCTATGAGTTGACTAATCTGTCAAAATATATCAATTCTACCCCGCGAAACTGTAAATCAACAGAAAACTGTATTTATGTTGCCACCGATCATGGCCTGGTCTATTTCGACCATGACCTGAATTATATAGGTAAATTATTTCCGGGCCAGTGCGTTTTGAGCAGGACGAAACTCAATCTTTATTTAATTGCAAAAGATAAAGTCTACTTAGTTGAAGACGATAAGAAATAAGAATTTTTCAGGAATAAATGTTCGAACTGCCTTTGATCCCGGTGATATCGGCTACCTCACGCATCTCCACGGCATACTTTACGAAAAAGAATATGGATTCGACAAAACCTTCGAAGCCTATGTTGCGAAAGGATTAGCGGAGTTTGTCCTCTCTCCCGATCCGGATAAGGGATGCATATGGCTGGCCGAATCTGAAGGAAAAATAGTTGGCTCTGTTGCAATTGTCAAGATTTCGAAAGATGTTGCACAGCTCCGCTGGTATCTGGTCGATCCCGGCTTTCGCGGAATCGGGCTTGGCAAAAAGCTCATTTCGGAAGCCCTGGAATACTGCCGGATTAAAAAATTCAATTCCGTCTTCCTATGGACAACCAGCGAGTTAACAGCTGCCGCAAATCTTTATACAAAGTCAGGATTCAGCAAAACCGAACAGAAATCCCACAAAATCTGGGGCAAATTTATCACTGAAGAAAAATATGACCTTAAATTTCACTAACAAACTAATTCCCAATTTATATTGAAAATCCGTGCAAATCCGTTACATCCGTGTCATCCGTGTGCCATAATAGGACACAAATGACACGGATTATACGAATGAACACGAATAATCAATCGCTTAAATGATTAATATTGTACTTGCAAATTCCGGGTTTCATGTTCAAAAAAATATTCTGCTCAATGAAAAAAATTACTTCCACTTTCTTCTTTACCCTGATTACTGCAATGATGTTTGCAGGCACCATCGAATACAGTTATTATTTCACGAGCCCTTCAGTAAAAGAAGTTAATGCCTTCCAGGTATTAACGTTTGAGAATACTTTGCTGACCGGGAAAACCGGCGAGCCGGCCCTGCCTTACCAAGCGGTAAAGCTCCTTCTGCCTCCCGGAGAAGAAGCCGTCTCAGTCGTTTTCAGATTTGAAGAAGAAAATTCAATGGATGGATTTTTTACGATCTATCCGCAACAGCCTTCCCAGCCACTGTCCATCGCAGGCGATGGCATCTTTCATCAAAATATGGATGTCTATGCTTCATCCGCTAAATATCCATCACAGGCATGGGGCGAATATTCAACCCATTTCCTCAACGGCCATTCCTTCCTCCTGGCCTCATTTACGCCGTTAAAGTATATCCCGGCAGAAGGCAGCGTTTCGTGGTACGGGAAAATTACCATTTCCGTCGAAACGCGTTCAACCGAAAGGGCTGCACTGGCGCTGGAAAATATCAATTCTTCCGGAAAAACAAAAAATCTCATCAACGGACTGGCCCAAAATCCCTCGATGGAAGCCGCTTATCCTGAAAAATCCAATCGCGACGGTGAATACCAGGTTTTGATCATCACCCCGCAGAATTTCACCCTTTCCTTCCAGCAACTGGCCGACCTTTATCTCGTCAGGGGAATGAAAACTGAGATCGTGTCCGTCGAAAGTATTGATGATCAGGGCAGCGGGCAGGACCTGCAGGAAAAGATCAGGAACTATATTATCACCGAATACCAGGACCATGGAATTGAACATGTCCTTCTCGGCGGAGATGTAGAACATATTCCCCACCGCGGATTTTATTGCCATGTGCAGTCAAGCTCCACCTATGAAGACTGGAACATCCCTGCCGACCTGTATTATTCAGCACTTGACGGCAACTGGAATACCGATGGCGACGGCTCCTGGGCGGAAATCGGCGAGGACGACCTGCTGCCCGATGTTTCTGTGGCACGTTTCCCGGTAAGCAATGCAGCCCAGTTGCAAAGAATGATCCACAAGACCGTCACTTACCAGGATACGCCGGTCTTAGGCGAAATGCGGAATATCCTGATTGCCGGCGAAGAACTCTGGACCGACCCCCTCACTTACGGTGAAGATTACCTGGAACTGCTCATCGGCTATCATGACGATAACGGCTATGAAACCGACGGCCTGTATGAAGATATGAACTTCACGAAACTCTACGATTCGGAAGCCGGCTGGGGCGGATGGGACCTCATAAATGCCATTAACCAGGGAAAAAGTTTCGTGCACCATTCCGGTCACGCAAACCAGACCTACGTTATGCGCCTTAATATCCAGGATATTACGAATGAAAATTTCTCAGGCGCCAACGGTACCGATCATAATTACACATTGATATACACCCACGGTTGCCTTGACGGGGCTTTCGATGAAAACGACTGCATCGGCGAGGCTATGGTGATGATCGATAACCTGGCGGTTGCCGGGGCATTTAATTCCAGGTATGGATGGTTCAACGAAGGGCAGACTGAAGGCCCTTCAGCCCACCTCCACCGCGAATTTGTCGATGCCCTTTACCATGACAAGGAATCCCGCATCGGTGCCGCCCACATGATCTCGAAGATCGAAACCTCGGTCTGGGTAAATGCCCCCGGCCAGTGGGAAGAAGGCGCACTGCGCTGGTGTTTCTACGACTGCAACATATTTGGCGATCCGGCCCTCGGTATCTGGACCGATGAACCCATCGATATTGAAACCGTTTATCCTGCTGAGATCATGCCCGGTGATACGGAAGTGCCTGTAACTATTACCAGTAACGGGGAACCTGTCGAGGGACTGATGTGCGTGATCATGAAGGAAGGGGTAATGTCTGGCTGCTGCCCGACCGATGCATCCGGAAATGCCGTGATCATTGTGCCCGACGGTTTTGAAGGCCTTGAAACAGCCGATCTGATTATCTCAGGTTATGATTGTCTCCCAAATTATTATATACTGAATATAGCGGTCGGCCTGGAGGAAAATTCAAATGATATCAGCAACCTCAGTATCCGGCCTAATCCTGTAAAAGACCAGGCTTTACTCAGCTTTAAGCTGGAAAATGACGGGCAGGTGAAAGCCGGCTTCTACCTCCTCTCAGGACAGTTGCTGCACGAAACTGTCATATCCGGAAAAGAGGGAATGAATGAGTTGAAGCTGAATACGTCGGAATGGCCGGCAGGATTGATCCAGGTAAAGATCACAACTGGCAGCGGGGTGTTGAATTCCCGGATCATGCATATCGGAAGATAAAATCAAAATCTGTTTGCATTCTTTGATCTTTTTTGATATACTTTTGTAGTTACAGACAGATGTAGTTTTCTGCATGTAACTTATTTTCAACCCATATCCTTAATCCTCCCATTATGAGAAAGAGGTTACCATTACTCGTTTTCGCTATTTTCAATATTGTCATTGCAAACGCACAGGCATATAATTTCAGCGATAGCTGGGCTGAAGAAGGGTTCAATATCACGGCCCAGGATCAGCAAAGCGTTTCCCTAACCTATTCTATCCGTGAATTCACTCTGGATGACCTTGAAATCCGCGGCGAGGCGATGAAACTTGTCCGCCTGCCCGGTCATTTCCTGCCCGGAGATGAAGGCGCACCCGACCTTCCCGGTAGCGGGCGATATATTGCCCTGCCACAGGGTGCCACACCGGTCCTGCATATTAAATCCATGAGGAAAGAAGTGATCCGGGGCGTCAATATTTCCCCGTCTCCTCGTCTACCGAAAGATACCGAAAGAGGGCCGCTGGAATACAATAAAAACATGGCGGTCTATTCACGCGATGCTTTTTACCCGGCTGAACCCTTTAAGCTCTCCGAACTGACACGCGTAAGAGGCGTCGATGCAGTGATCCTGGGAATTACCCCATTCCAGTATAACCCGGTAACGAAAGAGCTTATCGTTTACCGCGATGTAGAAATTGAAGTGGAATTTGAAGGCGGGAACGGCACCTTCGGGGAAGACCGACTTCGCAGCCGCTGGTGGGACCCGTTGCTCGATGATATTTTTGTGAATTATAGCCAACTGCCTGCAGCCCCCTCCCCGTCCCTTCCGCCAACTGGCGGAGAGGGAGTAAGGGTGGGGGCTGCCGGCAATCGTGCAACCGGCTATGAGTACCTCATCATTTGCCCGAATGATCCGGTGTTTATCAGCTGGGCCGATTCGATCCGCATCTTCCGGAACATGCAGGGGATCTACACCGGGGTTGTGACTTTGGCTGATATCGGGGGAAATACGGTTCCCGATATCGAAAATTATGTGAATAATGCCTACGAAACCTGGGACATCCCTCCTGCCGCCATCCTGCTCCTTGGAGATTATGGCACTTTCGGCAGCACGGTCAACTCCCCGATCTGGGACAGCTATTGTGTTTCCGATCATATTTATGCCGATGTCAATGGCGATGATGAAGAAGAGATTGTTTTTGCCCGGATGACGGCAAGGAATAATGCCGAGCTTGAAGTGATGATCCGCAAAGTGATGGATTATGAATCAAATCCGCCAATGAGCCCCGATTATTACAACCATCCGATCACCGCCCTCGGCTGGCAAACCGAACGCTGGTTCCAGATCTGTTCGGAAGTTGTCGGGGGTTATTTCAGGACTGTACAGGGTAAAGATCCGGTGCGTGTCAACGAGGTTTATGAAGGAAATCCCGATACCGATCCCTGGTCGACCGCGCAAAATACGGCCACGGTGCTGGGCGTCTTCGGACCTGACGGCCTGGGCTATATTCCGGCAACACCTTCTGAGCTGGGAGCATGGACGGGCGGAACACCTGCAAAGGTCAACGAGGCGCTGAACGCCGGCTCTTTCCTGATCCAGCACCGCGATCACGGATTTGAAAACGGCTGGGGGGAACCGGCGTATACCAGTTCCGATATCCCCGGGCTCACCAATACCGACCTGAGCTTTATCTTTTCCATCAACTGCCTTACCGGGAAATACAATTACGGCCAGGAATGCTTCGCTGAGAAATTCCATCGTTATACATACAACGGTCAACCGGCTGGGGCTTTAGGCCTGCTGGCAGCTTCAGAGGTTTCTTATTCCTTTGTAAATGATGTTTATGTATGGGGCGTTTTTGATAATTTATTCCCCGATTTTATGCCCGAATATGGCAGCACACCGGAATCAAGGGGCTTGTACCCGGCTTTCGGGAATGCAGCTGGAAAATTCTTCCTGAAATATTCGAGCTGGCCTTATAACACCAGTAATAAGGAGGTCACCTACAACCTGTTCCACATGCACGGCGATGCATTTACCTGCCTGTACTCTGAAGTACCGCAGGACCTGACGATCCAGCACAGCCCGGTGCAACTGGCCGGCTCCCCTGCCTTCTCTATCCGCGCCGATGAAGGCTCGATCATCGCCATCTCTGTCGACGGCGAAATTATCGGGCTGGCCGACGGGACCGGTGCTTCTGCCGATGTACCGATCCTTCCCCAGAATCCCCCGACATTTATCGATGTAGTCGTCACCAAACAAAACTTTCTCCGTTATCATACAAAAGTCCAGGTTATCCCGCCAAACGGTCCCTTCGTGATCACTGATTCCTACATGGTGAGCGATCCGTCCGGCAACAACAACGGGAAACTTGATTATGGCGAAACGGTTGCCATCGACATTATCCTGAAAAACCTCGGTAACGAGACTGCTGAAAATGTCAATGTCAGTATCATCACTGAGGATGAATATGCTACAGTAATTGATGGCAGTGCAGATGCCGGTACCATTCAGCCGGGACAGACTTCGGAAGTAAATGGCGCTTTTTCTGTCTCTGTTACTGGAGATGTCCCCAACGGGCATGTCATCATCTTTAATATGCAGGCATCCAGTCCCGACACCACCTGGAACAGCGCTTTCATCATCAAGGCTTTTGCCCCCGTGTTGGAATATGTTGATTTTTCGGTTTCGGATGTCAACGGAAACAATAACGGCCGCCTTGATGCCGGTGAAACGGCTGATGTAACAGTTTCCGTTAAAAACAAAGGCGGAGCGGACGCCTATGGCATTTATGGCATGCTCAGCTCGGAAGATCCCTTTATCCAGATCGTATCCGATTCCGTGATGTTTGGCGATATCCCGCAAAATACCACCCTCTCACAAACTTTTTCCGTCAGTTCGCTGGTGATTACACCTCCGGGGCACCAGGCCGATTTCACCCTCCAGTTTACCGGCGACCTTGGCATCAGCACCGAAGGCAGCTTTACCATCCAGGTAGGCCTGTTCCCTATCCTCGTCCTTGACCTTGACGAAAACCATAATTCCGGCTCACTCATGAAAGATGCTATTGATGACTGGCTCATCTTTGCCGAATATAAAGAAGAAATACCGGCGGACCTGAGCCAGTACCGGACCATTTTCATGTGCCTCGGGACTTACAGCCAGAACCATGTCCTGACAAGCCCAGAAGCCGCCCCCTTCATCTATTTTCTGAATGATGGCGGGAATCTCTACATTGAAGGCGCCGATACCTGGTATTATGACCAGGAATACAATCCTACTTCCCTGCATCCTATGTTTAATATCGAGGGATTGCTTGATGGTACCGACGACCTCGGTTATCTGGCAGGTGTTGCCGGGACATTCACCGAAGGCATGAACTTCAATTATAATGGCGATAATTCTTATATTGACCATATTGCGCCAATTGAACCGGCATTCAAATTTTTCAGCAATACAACTCCAAACTATGATGTAGCCGTTGCCTACGATGCCGGGAATTATAAAACCATCGGCACAACTTTTGAATTCGGGGGCCTGCTGAATAGCCAGGGCAATACCCGCAAGAACCTGATGCTGAAATACATGACCTTCTTTGGGATGAACCCGATCGCAGAAGCGCCACCGGCTCCTACCGGCGACATTACGATCTGCCCGAATACCGGCGCCTGTGTTTATACCACCCAGTCTGTTGCAAGTGCCACGTATTACATCTGGGAGGTTGTGCCTCCGGAAGCGGGGATCGTCGACGGATGGGATACTGAAGTCACTGTGAACTGGGACCCCGGATTTGTTGGCGCTGCAAAATTAAAGGTATGTGGGATGAATGAGAGTGGCCTTGGCCCGGTTTCGGATGAACTGGAGATTAAAGTTTCCGCCCTTCCGACGGCCGAAATGGCTTTTTCTGCCACCACTATTTGTGCAGGTGATACAACGTATGCAAGCATCGACTTGACCGGCTTGTCACCCTGGAACCTGGTCATCAGCGTGGGAGGCAATGAGATCACCATGACACCAAACAAGCCTGACATGGACGACATACCCCTCAGCGCGACAGAGGATATCGAAGTGCAGATTGTGTCGCTCAGCGACGGGACCGGCTGTGTTACAACGGATTTTGCCCCGATCCAAATCACTGTCGATCCGCTTCCCTATTCGCCTGAATTGCCAACCGGTCCGCAAAATGTCGATTTATTTGCCGGGACCCAGAGTGTTTATACAACTGCCGGCGGGGATAACGCCATCAGTTATGCATGGATACTGGAACCGACTGAAGCCGGAAACATGACTATCAGCGAAAACGGACTGGAATGCACTGTCGATTGGGCGGCGGCATTCACCGGGCAGGCGCAATTAAAAGTCAATGGGATCAATGACTGCGGGGAAGGGGAATTCTCTGAAATGCTGGCTGTTACAGTTGCGAATACCTTCGGCCTGGGTGAAAATGAATCGGGTTTAGGAATCGCCATTTATCCAAATCCAAACGACGGGAATTTCTCGATTGAACTTTCAGCGGAGACTCCGACAAAGGCTAAATTCCGGCTGTTGACTGCAACCGGTGAGCCTGTATGGGGCCCGGTTGATATCGAAATAAACCGCAGGCTGACTTACCCGGTATCTCAGGCATCCCTTTCGAATGGCATCTACCTCATTCAGTTTGAAACAAATAAAGGCATATCAAATCGCAAAATCATAATTAAAAATTAATATGTTTGCAAAAAATCTAACATTTACCAAAATGAAAAAAACTACTCTATTCTTAATTTGTATGCTCTCTGTAACTACCTTTTTTGCCCAGGTTACCAGGGATAAGGTAGTGGTGGAAGTCGGGACCGGTACATGGTGCACCTATTGTCCCGGGGCTGCCATGGGCGTTGACGACCTGATCGAAGAAGGCTGGCCCGTTGCTGCCGTAGAAAACCATAATGGCGATCCATTTACCAATAACTACTCCAACGCAAGGAATACTTATTATGGGATCTCAGGGTACCCGACGGCATTTTTTGATGGTGGCAATTCAGTGGTAGGCGGAAGCCATACCGAAAGCATGTATGATTCTTACTGGCCGAAAGTACAGGCCAGGATGGCCGTTCCTTCACCGGTAACCATCGATGTATATGGTTCGCACACGGGCCTGACTTACGACATTGTGGTGACTGTGACTAAAGTGGCAGAAATCAATGGGGCGAACGCCAGGTTGCAGGTTTGCCTGACCGAGTCACATATCGTTTATGCATGGCAGGGAATGAGTGAAGTCAATTATGTGAACCGGTTAATGGTGCCTGACCAGCTTGGGACCGAGCTTGATTTCAGTGAAAGCGATGTGCTTGAGATCCCGCTCACTTTCAACCTCCAGGGCACCTGGGTGGTTCCACAACTTGAACTTGTTGCTTTTGTACAGACCAATTCCAACAAAGAAATTCATAACGGGTATAAGGTAAAGCTCTCCTGGATGGCTCCTCCTCCTCCTCCTCTGGCAGCCTCCTTTGCTTCCGATACTTCGACCTGTGAGACTTACCAGGTACAGTACACCGATATATCGGCCGGCAACCCGACCGCATGGTACTGGGAATTCCCCGGCGGAACACCCGATACCTCCAGGGACCAGAACCCTGTCATTACCTACAATACCGCAGGAAAATTTGATGTTTCCCTCGTTGTGACACGTGGTGATGAAGCCGATACTACGCTCATGAGCGGTTACCTGGATGTTTACGAGCTTCCCGAAGTGACCTTTGATGTTATGGAACAAGAATGCGTTAATTATCCTCCGGTTGAGCTCACCCAGGGCATGCCTGCCGGTGGCGTTTACTCCGGTCCCGGCGTAAGCGACGGATTTTTCCACCCGGATGTAGCAGGGATCGGCACCCATATGCTGGTTTATACCTATACCGATGAAAACGGCTGCAGCAAATCGGCCGAGCAGACCATGGTGGTGGATGCCTGCACCGGCCTGCCTGAAAACGGCGCCGTGCAGATCGTCACCCTTCCCAACCCGACACAAGGCTCGTTCAGGCTTTCGGTCAATAACCTGGAAGATGTTGTCAGCATCCGCATCATCAATTCAACCGGACGGACTGTATACCAGCAGAGCGGAATCCAGGTCAGCGGAAACTACAACTCCACCCTCGACCTGACCGGCAACTCCAGCGGTATTTATTACCTTCAGATTGAAGGAAAGAAATCAAATTATTTCAAGAAGATCATCCTTCAGGACTAACGTCTTTTCTGCATAAAATACACAGCCCCGGGCAGCGATTGTCCGGGGTTTTTTGTGTGTTAACTGCAATCAAATGTTAAATCGTCCATCCCGCCCGAATGACTGAAGTCCTTCAGTCGGGCGGGCGTCCATGCTCAATCGTCCATGAAAGGCGTTGTTGATATTGCCGGTTTTTTAGAAAAAAATATCAAGTGCTATTGACTTCCTTCGAATTCAAGAAAAAATAAGTTTGTTTTAAGGATAGCATATGAGGAGCGGCGTATATTTTCGTACTTTAGTCTATAATTTTGATTACTAATTGATTGTAACTAATGAAACAATGTATAATCATATTATCAACTTTAGCATTTTTTTTCAATGCAAATTCTCAATCCAGATGGGTACAACAATACCTTGACGAACTGAGCGCTGCTGGACACAACATGTCGCCAGGATATGATGATGGGTATTTATTAACGGGCAGGATTGTTCCTGGTTATCAATTCACTTGGTTGATTAAAACCGATATGAATGGAGAAATCTTATGGCAGAAAAAGATCAGAGGCTATTATGATCGAATCATAATTGACTATTTTAAGCAAAACGAGGAGGGTGAAATATTTTTATGTGGGGGTGTCGTTCAAGATGGCAATACGGATCCTTTGGTTATGAAACTGGATGCTTGCGGCGAAAAAATTTGGTGCAGGACATTAATGACAACTAGCAATTATGATTTTTACACTGACATAATAGTTACTACTGATGGCGGTTGCGCGACATTGGTAATTCAAACATTTCATCCCTTATTTATTAACAGAAAAGGTTTATTACGATTTTCCACCAATGGTGATCTGTTATGGCAGCATTACTATCAAAGCCAGGACCCGGGGATTCAAGATGACAATCTTTATAATCTATTATTAACACCTGACAAAGGTTTTTTAATGACGGGCTACTGTTACTATCCCGATCCGGATAATCCGGGTCTTTCCTGGCTGCATCCCTATTATGTGAAGACCGATTCCCTAGGGAATTTCGAATGGGAGGTTGTTTTACACAGCGAAACTGCCGATATTGGAGGAATGGCTAATCAAACCATTCTAAGTAACTCAGAAACATGCTATTATTCCTGTATCGACCATTATTATCACTCAGATACTCTTTATGCAAAACGTCCGGCAATTGTCAAAATGGACCTGCAAGGAAATGTTTTAGGAGTATATGATTTAGTGCATAATGATTATGACTGGGGTGGAATGTGGTCAATCGCTTTTATCAATGACTCACTTTTAGCTGGTGGAGCTGCTTGGTTTTATTCTGAGAATGAACCACAGTCAAGAGCTGTTGTCTTTGATACTCTAGGAAATATAAGAGATTCCCTAACATTACTCAACACAGGCTGGCTCGCAAAAACAGCCGTCACGCATGATGGGAAATTACTGTTTTACAATACCATTGAAGAAGACGATGGGTTCGACACCTATCTGTTCAAACTTACCCAAGACCTTGAGCAGGACACCTATTACACCCGGCCGTTTGTGTACGACAGTCTTTGCCCGTACCAAATAGCTTCGGATACCATTGTGCCGGATGATTGCGGGGTGATTGTGGGGATTGAGGAGAATGGAGGCGGGAAAGCAAGGGGGCATGGAGGCATGGAGATATTTCCTAATCCAGCGAGCGGGGAAATTCATGTACGATTGAACATGGACGTTGGACGATTTAACAAAGATTTGACATTAGACATTTACGATATCTTCGGCCGTACAGCAGCCCCCACCCCAGCCCTCCCCCATTCGGGTGAGGGAGTCAGATGGGTGGTAAATGTCATGGAATTACCACCGGGAATCTATTTTGCCGTTGTTCGTGAAGGAACAACCGTTGTGGCGAGGGGAAAGTTTGTAGTTGCACGCTAGTGGAGGATTACACGATTGTCAATTCGGCATTTTCGAATTTCGATTTGAATTTAAAATTTTAAAATTTGATTGAGGTTTACAATTTAAATTTTCAATTTGAAATCACTTTAAAAAGTCAGGTTGGTCAATAATGCCACGAAAACACAAAAACACAAAATATCACAAAAATCTGATTATTAAGTTGATAACTTTTGTGAACTTTAGTGTTTTCGTGCTTTGGTGGCAAATAGGCTTTTCAAAGCAGACCCCGTTCACTCCTCACCCCTCACCGTTCACAGCTCACCGCTAACCTTTATTTAAAATCCTGATAAATAACATCCCTGGCTGATAAATTTCAGTTTATTATATACATTTGCGCACAGGATTTATGTTTTAAATATTAATCTTTAACTAGTTAACTAAATGAAGATCAGCAAGACTTTCTTCGTAATCGCCCTTATTGTTGTAAACGGGCTCTTTTCCTTTCAATCTGTCCAGGCTCAGAAAATAATTTTTGCCGATGCGCAGCATGAAGCAGGATTTACACTGCTGCAGCAAAGCCGCAGCGGAGTTTCCGTGAGTTATTCCGTCGGATCTTTCACCTTCGTTCCCACCGAGATCAACGGACGGGGAATGACCAATGTCGAGCTGCCAGGAGCATGGCTGCCAAACGATGCCGGCGCCCCCAACCTTCCCGGAGGAGGAAAATATATCGCCATCCCGCAAGGCGCTGAAGCCGTTGTGAAAATCGTTTCCATGCGCAAAGAATCCTATAAAAATATTGATGTCGCCCCGGCTCCGGTCATCCCGCTGGATACCTACAAAGGGCCGCTGGAATATCCCACACGGACCGATATTTACAGCACCAACGCATTCTTCCCGGCATCACCGGTCACCCTCTCCGAGCCTTCAAAGATCCGCGGAGTGGATGTCGTTATGCTCGGCATTACCCCTTTTCAGTACAACCCGGTCACCAAAGAGCTTGTCGTGTACCGTGACATTGAAATCGAAGTTGAATTCACCGGCGGGAATGGCCAGGTCGGTGAAGAACGCCTCCGCAGCCGCTTCTGGGACCCGATCCTGGAAGACGCCGTGCTGAACCATCAGTCGATCCCGGCTGTTGACTACAGCAAGCGCG
Source organism: uncultured Bacteroidales bacterium (assembly GCA_964371595.1). Taxonomy (GTDB): domain Bacteria; phylum Bacteroidota; class Bacteroidia; order Bacteroidales; family JAGOPY01; genus JAGOPY01. The sequence goes on from CAYJNJ010000006.1 coordinate 69,006, forward strand.
CAATCGCCAACCGCAGTGAGACCGGATGCGAATACCTCATCATCGTTCCCGATGGAGAAGATTACATGAACTGGGCCAACCAGATCAAATCGTTCCGCATCAAACAGGGTATCGTAACCGAGATCAGGACACTTACCGATGTCGGCGGGAACAGCGCCGGCATTATCGAAACCTATGTCAATAATGTTTATAACACCTGGGACCCGGTCCCTGCCGCCATCCTGCTGATGGGCGACTACGGCACCAACCAGAATACGCAGATCATGTCACCAATATGGGACAATTACTGCGCTTCCGACAATATATACGCCGACGTCGATAACGACGACATGCCCGAAATCGTTTTTGCCCGCATGGTGGCCAATAATAATACCGAACTGGAGACCTTCGTCACCAAATTCCTGAATTACGAAACCAATCCTCCGACCAGCGCTGCTTTTTATGACCATCCCATAACTGCCTTAGGCTGGCAAACCGAAAGATGGTTCCAGATCTGCTCGGAAACCATCGGCGGATATTTCAAGAATGTCCAGGGCAAAAATCCGGTCCGTATCAACGAAATTTATGATGGTAACCCGAGTTCCGACCCATGGTCAACGGCTGCCAATACAGGCACCATCCTTGAAGAATTCGGCCCTAACGGCCTCGGCTATATCCCGGCAACCCCGCAGGAATTAGGCGGCTGGTCGGGAGGCAACGCCACAGACATCAACAACGCGATCAATGCCGGATCATTCCTTCTTCAGCACAGGGACCACGGCATGGAAACCGGCTGGGGCGAACCGGCTTACGTCAACAGCAATATCAACGGCCTTACCAATACCGATCTGACTTTCATTTTCTCCATCAACTGCCTTACCGGGAAATACAACTGGTCGAGCGAATGTTTCGTGGAGAAATTCCACCGCTATCGCTACAATAACGTGAACAGCGGCGCCCTTGGCGTCCTTGGCGCTTCGGAAGTAAGTTACTCTTTTGTGAATGATACGTATGTGTGGGGAGTTTTCGATAATATGTGGCCTGACTATATGCCCGAATACGGCTCTACACCTGATGAAAGAGGGCTTCTGCCTGCATTCGGCAATGCAGCCGGGAAGTATTTCCTCCAGCAATCGGGCTGGCCGTCAAATCCCCAGAACAAAGAAGTTACCTACAACCTTTTCCACCATTTCGGAGATGCATTCCAGACACTTTATTCTGAAGTGCCTCAAAACTTAACCCTGATCCATGATGGAATCATCCTGGGGGGTCTCAATGAATTTACTATCTCCGCCGATGCAGGCGCCGTTATCTGCCTTACCGTTGGCAATGAGATCATTGGCCTGGCAACAGCAACAGGCAGTCCGCAGGTGATCACCATCACCCCGCAGGAAGTCGGCACAGTGGTAATCCTCACCGTCACTAAGACCAACTTCTTCAGGCATGAGGAAGAGATCCAGGTCATCCCGGCCGCTGGCGCCTATTGTTTATATGGTTCCCATACCATTGCCGACGATAACGGTGGCAATGGCAACGGTTTGGTTGATTACAATGAAAATTGCGGCCTTAACCTGGCAATCCGCAATGTCGGCTTATCTGACAGCGACAGCGTAACGGTCACAATTTCAACGATCGATCCTTTCATCAACCTTACAGATAATACCGAATTCTATGGCGTTATCCCGGCAGGACAATCTGTTACCATCGACAATGGATTTGCTTTCTATGCAGCAGAAAATACCCCTGACCAACACCAGGTTCTTTTTAATATCGTTTCAACCGACGGCGTGAACGAATGGTCGAGTTTGTTCATGCTGAAGGTCAATGCCCCTGTACTGAACATCAACACCCTGACTATCGACGATGCCGCCAACGGCAATGGCAACGGGATGCTTGACCCGGGTGAGCAGGTGACTGTTACCATCAACTACACCAACAGCGGCCATGCAACGGCTTACGATGTGGATGTCTACCTTGAAGGCCAGTCGGGCTTTATTGATATCCTCAATCCCACGCAGAATTTTGCTTCCATCGGGTTCCTTGGTGTATTCAACAAGATTTTTGATGTTATTGTCGATGAAACTGCCCCGGAAGGAATTTCAGTCAATTTCCTGAACGAGATCACAATGGGTAATTTCTTCGATTCAAAGACTTATATCGAAAAGATCAGCCCCCTGCTTGAAGATTTTGAGACTGGTGATCTGACGAAATATGATTGGGAAACTGCAGGAAGCAACCCCTGGGAAGCCAGCAATGTTTATCCTTACGAAGGGCTTTACAGTGGACGGTCTGGCTCTATTATCAATAACCAGTTGACTGAACTTAGCATCACTTACAAAGTTATGGCTGACGACAGCATTAAGTTTATCCGTAAGGTTTCCTCCGAAGCCGGCGACAAGCTGAAATTCTATATCGGCAATACAGTTATGGGAGAATGGTCGGGTACCAACGAAGGCTGGAGGGAAGAATCATTTGCAGTAACCCCCGGCAACAGGACCTTTCGCTGGGTATATTCCAAGAATAGCAGTGGTAACGGTGGTTCCGACAGGGGCTGGCTGGATAACATCCACCTGCCGTCGCCTACAGCACTGACCATTTGGGCCGGGCCTGATGCCGAAGTTTGTTCCGGTCTGCCTTTCCAGGTAGCGGAATCCTACGGCACCGAATATACCGTTGCAAGCTGGACTACTGCCGGTACCGGCACTTTCGATGATAACAGCATCATCCAGCCGCTTTACACCCCCGGTGTAGAAGACATCCAGAATGGCAGCGTCGTGTTGACCCTGACATTAACAAACGACCAGAACGAAGTAGTGACCGATGAGTTCACGCTGGTGATCAACGCCGGGCCCGCAGCGCCACAGACCGCAACAGGTCCTGAATATATCGATTTATTCCTGACCGAGATTTCCGGATATTCTGTTGCTGAAATGGAAGATGTACTCGATTATGCATGGTATATTGACCCCGCTGAAGCCGGTACCATCGTAGGAACAGGCCTTACCGCCAAAGTTACCTGGAACCCCGATTATCTTGGAATGGCATATATCAGTGTTGCAGCTATCGATGAGTGCGGTGAAGGGGAACCTGCCGAAGCGCTTGAAGTGACCGTCGATAATACGGTTGGCACCGGCGATATTATCGCTGAAAATATAGAAGTCGATATCTACCCTAACCCTGGACAGGGATTGTTCAACATAATGCTGACATCTGCCCAAAACGGGATCCAATCTGTAAAACTGACCAATATCCTTGGGGAAACGATCCTGGAAAAATCCATCCGGACCAACGACAGCAAGGTTTACCAGTTGAACCTCGAAGAAATGCCCGACGGGATTTACTTCCTGATAGTTGGCAACGGCGAGAAGATGGTGACGAAGAAGATTGTGAAGGAATAGGTGCATTTGACCTCACCCCCCGGCTGCTTTAACCTCACCCCCCGGCCCCCTCTCCAAAAGGAGAGGGGGAGTGGAGTTTTATAAAATTTTTATAGGACCGGGTATTTTATTTGTTTTTCCGGATAAACAAATAAAAACTATGGTTTATTCAAGAAAAACAAATGAACATTGGATTCATTTCGGAGCCTTTCCTGAGACTTTCCGATTAGCTAAGCAATTACGCCAAAGCATGACTATGGCAGAAAAAGTTGTCTGGCAGGAACTGCGTAGCCGGTTTCTTTCAGAATTTAAATTCCGGCGGCAACACCCGATAAGGGAGTTTATTGTAGATTTTATTTGTGGGGAGAAAGGTTTGGTGATAGAAATTGATGGCGGAATTCATCAAGGATTAGAAGTGAAAGCAAGAGATGAAAACAGAACCGCTGAACTTGAAAGAATGGGGCTTAAAGTAATTCGTTTCACAAATGATGAGGTTTTGAATGATATAAAAACGGTCAAGCAAAAAATTAAAGCAGAACTCCTCTCCCCCTCTCCTTTTGGAGAGGGGGCCGGGGGGTGAGGTCAATGGGCCGGGGGGTGAGATCAATGGGCCGGGGGGTGAGGTCAATGGGGCCGGAGGGTGAGGTCTTCTCCCCACTCTTGCAGCAGTTCAGCTTCAGTTGTATTCAACGCAGCAAGCAATTGGTTGAGATTTGTTAATGCCAGCAGGCTGATCAGCTTTTCCCTGCCATATTTATGGTCGATATACATCACCATTGAACCCGAGAAGCCGTATTTCAGCCTGCCGCTCCAGAACTGGTCCAGACTGACCGGGGCTTTACCTTCGGTTATTGCTTTTTTAACATCGGCAATGCGGGCTTCATCGCACTGGCCGGATGCATAGGTTGCCAGCCCTTCTACAAACCAATCAATGCCTGTCACTTCACTAAAATCCGGGCTGGGGTTTCGCTGGCCATGGTAAACATGGACCAGTTCATGGGTGATCAACTGCTGGGTTTTAAGTGCATTTGCATAAGAGTGTTCGCAGGCTTCTTTATCCCATGTTTTCGGTGAGATCATATCGAGCCTGTCGGCTACACCGCTGGCCACCATCCAGCATTCGGAATTAAAATCAGGCATTTTCCAATCGTGCTGCCAGGTTGAATCGAGGGATTGCCGGTTTGGATGGACAAAAACATCAAAATCTTTTTGAAACGGGCCCTGAAAAAATTCCTTGACGGATTTGGTGCCATTTACCACGAGTTCAGCGTACTCATTTTTATTCTGATCATCAGTGGAAGTATAATAAATCCGGAAGCCATCTTTGCTTTCAGTGTTCCATTGTTCGTTATATGACGTCCAGCTTAGGATTAAAGGGACGATAAGGAATGATAAGGGTGAAATTGAAAAAGTTCTCATCGCAACAGATTTAATAGTCTATTGACGACTGGAACAGGAAAAGGTTACATGCCGGTCAATTCCCGGATTTCATCCAGGTGCAGTTTCAGGTGAACCGGGAAATACAGTATCATTTCCTTAAGCGGCACTTTCTCGCCCGGGCCTGAAATCCATTCATTATCCAACTTTTCGTCGTTAACATTTTCGATGACATGGCAGATATGCAGGCAGGCGAATTTCCATAAGCTGACCATAGTCAGCCAGTCTTCTTCCTGATAATTCTGGATGGCAATCCAGCGGTCGTTGTTACCGAAGGTTGCATAATTAGGAAATTCCAGCGGGGAAGGCTGATACTGAAGATGCACAATCCGGTGTGTATTATTCGAGACCGAATCGATCAGGTGGCCCAGTATCTGCTTCACAGACCTGTTCTGGCCATTAAGCCGAAGGGTTATAACGTCTTCCGGCAATTCAATGAGCCGGGGTTCCCATTCAGAGACTAAGGCGCGGATTTCGGAGCTTATGTTTAGTATGTTCATGGCTGTTTTAAAATTTATTTATTGGAAATTGGTTCCCCTCAAATTTAATGATTTAAAGATTATATGCAATCTTCCCTACCATACTGTCGTCCCTGGCGGGACTTTATGGAATTGCATTCTTCCCCTACCATACTGTCGTCCCTGGCGGGACTTAATATTTGAGCAATCCCCCCCTCGCCGTTTTGAGAGGGGGGGGGGGGGGGGGGGGAAAGGGGGTGGGGGGGCGGGGGGGGGCGGGGAAACGGGGAGAGGGGGCCGGGGGGTGAGGCCGCTTATGCTTTTTTTCAGGTCATTCAACTCCTTTGCTGCAATAGCAGGATGCTTTTATTGCTATATCAGAACCGCTCCAGGCCTGGCTGAAGAGGGCATCAGTTTTCGTGGCTTTTTCTTGATTTCCAACCTTATGATAAATTGTTGCCAGGCCTTTTAATGCCCAGCCGTTAGAGGGGTGCAGCGCAAGATCTTCTTTATATACCTCTTCGGCTTCGGTAAACAATCCCTGTTCCAGGAGCAATGCCCCAAGGGCATGTCTTACCGGCATCATCCATCCCCAGGGTTCATCATACTTTAGTGAATCATCTTTTTGAACGGCTTTCCTGAGATAATCAAAAGCCTCGTTATAATTCCCTTTTCGATACTCCAATTCACCTTTTGCCAAATATAATCCAATGTCGAGAACAGTTAAGCCAGCATTATTTCCTACAAGCCTTGAACCGGGTACCCGTACATACGCGATTTTCAGTGAATCATACTCTATAGTTGCCTCATCGACCCTTCCAAGTGCCGAAAAAGCCACCACCCTTCCATAATGCCAGAAAGCATCTGCAAGGTAAAAATCATCAGGCGGTTTTTGCTGTGCCAGTATTTCTTCCCACATCCCAAATCTGACCAGTACATGGATAGGAACCGCATAGAAGCCGTCAAGAAAATCAGGAAAAGCACGGACCAACTCATCGGGTATCTGGTCGGGTACTGAGTAAGCAGCCCTGAGGGCAATATCCTTCTGCCCGTTGAACATTGCGGCATAAGCAAGAAAATGATAATTGTGCGCCCGGTAAATAGTGTAAAAACCCCCGCTCTGCACCCAGGTACTATCCGCTATGATTGCTTTCTGATTTGCCTCTATTGCTGCAGTATAATGACCAAGCCTGATATCAATATGAGAAGGCATATGTACAAGATGTCCGGCGCCCGGAATCCTGTTCCGCAGTGAATCTGCTGCAGCCAGGGCACGTTCAGGATAAGGTGAGGCTTCCATAGTATGTATATAAAAATGACAGGCGCCCGGGTGATCGGGTATGTAACCCAATACGTGTTCCAGAACCTCAATGATTTCTTCCGTTCCGGGATTCGGTCCACCACTAAAGGCCCAATAGTCCCATGGCCTTAAGTTCATTAAAGCATCCGCGAAAAGTGCTCCCACATCCGGATCTGCCGGGTAAGCCCTGTAAACTTCACGCATCGCATCGGCATATGCTGAATCGAGCGGTTTACGGTTTTCAGGTGCAGGCCATGCATATCGCTTTGAAAGTGCATTGATCAGCCCTTTTTCAAGGTCAGTTGCATGTTGGGTATGGCTTTGGGCTTTAAGGACCGTTTCCCAGGCAAGAACTTTTGCGAGACTGTCCATTGCTGGGTTATTGATGTTAGGACCTGCTGAGATCGCCTGTCCCCACCATGCCATAGCACAATTGGAATCAAGTGCAATTACCTGTTGGAACGACTTTATGGCAGCTTCATGATTGAAGCCATAATAAAGGGCCAGGCCCTGGTCAAAGTAGTCCTGCGCTTCATCTGACTTTACCGTGATTTCACGGTGATATTTCGAAAGATCACCATAAAGCGGGATCATCCTTGACTTCTGCTCATTAACATTGCATCCCAAAAACAAGGACAAAATCAAGATTAATGACCATGTTGATTTTGGAATATAATTTCTGGAAAACATGGCGCACTCCTTTCCTTTTAACTGATTTAGAAGAAGGTAATAAATGGCAAATCAAATCAATAAAATATAAAAATAATTCAAAAGCCACCCCATTATCAAATAGCCTGGGACAATGGCTGTTAAAGAAATGTTAAATATTTTGAGAGGGGACCGGGAGGTGAGGCCGCTAAGACCCCCTTCACAAATTTTTAACACCTACCCTCAAGATATTTCTTTAACTTTGTCATTCAACGCTAATGCATTAACCTATGAAAAATCTTACACTGCTGCTCATCACACTGTTTTTCGCTTCTTCTGCTTTTGCTGCCGAATGGCATGGTATCAATTCCTCCCAGCCTGCTCCCGGGCAAAAAGCACTCGTTTCCTCCTCCATTGACCAGAGTACGATCCGCTTCTCCCTCGACGGCTTCTTTGCCGGGGAGGTAAGCACAACTCTCGGAACTGCTACTGTTATCAGCCTTGATAATGCCACACCTATCCTACAGGCAGGCGCGCCTGATCTTCTTAAAATGACTGCATCGGTCATCATCCCCGATATGGCTGCCATGCAAATAGAGGTGCTCGAAAGCCATTTTACCGATTTCCATGATATCCTTATCGCACCTTCAAAAGGGAACCTTACCCGCGATATCGACCCGGCCACGGTTCCATATACCTTTGGCCCGGAATATACACAGGATGCATTCCTTCCGGGTGAACTGGCCAGCCTTCGCGAACCGCATATTGTCCGCGATTACAGGGGACAAACCATTGTTGTTTACCCTTTCCGGTATAACCCGGTTACACGCACCCTCAGGGTTTACACCGACATCACCGTCAGAATTTCAACAACAAACGAAAACCCCGTAAACCCGCTCGTCAGGACACAACCAATCGGAAATCCTGATGTGGATTTTAACCTTGTTTACCAGCGACACTTTTTGAATTCAGCCGGTAACGGCTCAAGATATGAAGATGTACCGGAATATGGCAATATGCTGATCATATGCTACGGTGCATTCATCGATGCCATCCAGCCCTATGCCGGATGGAAGAAACAGATCGGCTACCCGGTGGAGATCGTGGATGCCGGGACCATCGGGAATTCAAACGCCATTAAGACTTTCATTGCAAATTATTATAGTACCAAGGGGCTGACATTCGTCCTCCTCGTTGGTGATGCAGCACAGGTCCCTTCCTCTTCGACTTCGGCAGGCGATTCCGATAACAACTACGCCTACATCGTCGGCAGCGATCATTATCCCGACCTGTTCATCGGCCGTTTTTCAGCGGAAAATGTTGCCGAAGTGGAAACCCAGGTTGAACGCACCCTGATGTACGAGCAAAATCCGCCGATAGCTGCAGACTGGTTCTCGTTCTGTACCGGTATTGCCTCAGACCAGGGCCCGGGCGATGACAATGAACTGGACTATCAGCATATCCGCAACATTTCAGACAATAAGCTTATCCCCTTCTCTTACACATACGCCAACGAACTTTTCGACGGCAGCCAGGGTGGAAATGACGAAGGCGGGAACCCAAGCCCGTCGCAGGTTGCAACGGCTGTTAATGCCGGGACTTCCGTCATTAATTACACAGGCCATGGCAGCGACGGCTCGTGGGGAACCTCAGGCTTCTCGATATCCGATGTGAACAACCTTACCAACGATAACCTTTTGCCCTATATCTGGT